>JBEITC010000034.1:0-15608 GCA_040375075.1 Planctomycetota bacterium
AGCCAGTGCGCCTCCGCGGCGACCGCCGGCGCGGGCCGCTCGTCGAGCACCGCAGCCGCGCGCTGCTGCGCGCCGTCGCGATCCCCCGCGCGGTACGCCGCCCACGCCTCACGCAGCGCCGCGCTGCAAGGAAAGCCGTCCGCGGGCGCCTTCACCAACCGCCGCAGCGGCGCCTCGAACCACTCCGGGTGCAGCGACGTGACCTGGTCGACGCGCAGCAGCGCCTTGCCGTCGCCATCGAGCACGAGATAGCCCGGCTCGAGGAACTTGTTGCGCGCGACGGCATGCTGCTTGGCGAGCTCGCCCTTCGCCGGCTCGGCGACCGGCACGAAGCGCGTGGCCAGCAGGTCGATGGTGCTCGGCCACGAGAACGGCCCACCGCGCAGATAGCGATCGATCTCCGGCTTGCGATCCATCGGCGATCCGACCACCGCGGGCACGTACCAGAACACCGGCTTGCCAGTCTCCTTCGCCTCAGCGAGCGCAGCCTTCAGGTCGCCACGCCACGGCACCGCGCTGCCAGCACGCGCGGCAAGGTCGCCAGGAGCGATGCGCAACTTGCGGGTCGAGTTCTGGGCTGGGAGGCAAGGAAGGAACCCGAGAAGGCAAAGCCACGTGGCAAGACGCATCGTCGCAGTATGCCGAATGGCGGCCGGCGGGTCGTGGCGCGCGGACGGAATCGACTGCGGCGCTGCAACGCTTGGGTTGTGAGTGATCGGGTGCGCGGATTGGGGGGAAGGTGGTGGTCGACGGGGATGCGGACCAATCCAGCAACACAGAGAGAAGAGGAGGACGGGGAGCGGCACAGAGCCCAACCAGCGACCCGCAGCAGCAGCAGCAGCATCAGCAACGAAGAAGAAGAACAGCGAACGGAACGATGCAGCCGGGGAGCGCTCGGCCGCGGAAACAACGTACCGACGACGATCGCAAGCCATCGTGAGCCCGCGAAACCCAGGCCTCTGCCTGCGCATGTGCCGCCGCACCTGCATCCACAGCAACAACTGCAACAGCCGTTTCACCTGCCGCTCCTTCAGCAACTGCGCTCCTTCTCCTTCTTCTGCTTCTGCTTCTGCTTCTGCTTCTGCCCCTTCAGGTTTCTCTGCTCCTTCTGCTTCTTCTGCTTCCGCTGCATTCCGTGCGGCCGCTGCGGCCGCCTCTGTGCCGCTCGGTGCTCTCCGGGCCGCCTCTGTGTTGTTGGATTGGGATCCACCACCACCACCACCACCACCACCACCACCACCTGATTGGATGTTCGCCACATCGCGCGTACCCTCCCAACCATGCTCGTTCGTCCCGTCCTGCTCCTCCTCGCCGCCATCACCTTCTTGCCCGACGAGGGCCAATGGCTGCCGACCCAGGTCCGCGAGATGGACTGGGCGGCGCTGCAGAAGCGCGGCATGGTCCTGACCAAGGACCAGTTCTGGCACCCTGAGAACGGCGGCACGCTGTCGGCGACGGTGCAGATCAACGGCTGCACCGCCTCGTTCGTCAGCAAGGACGGCCTGCTGCTGACCAACCACCACTGCGGCTTCGGCGCGGTCAGCGAGCTCAGCACGCCGCAGGACAACCTGCTGCGCGACGGCTTCGCCGCGCAGGACCGCGGCAGCGAGCGGCCCGCGCCCGGCATGGTCGCTGCCGTGCTCAAGCGCATCGAGGACGTCACCGCCGTGGTGCACGCCGAGCAGCAGAAGGCGAAGTCCGACCTCGAGCGCTTCGAGCTCACGCAGCGCGTGCTGGCCAAGCTGGTCGCCGACGGCGAGAAGCGCGAGGCGAACACCAAGTGCTCGGTGGCCTCGTTCCTCGAGGGCAAGGAGTACCACCTCTACTACCGGACGCAGATCCGCGACGTCCGGCTGGTGTACGCGCCGCCGCGCGCGATCGGCGAGTTCGGTGGCGAGGTCGACAACTGGGAGTGGCCGCGCCACACCGGCGACTTCATGTTCTTCCGCGCCTACGTCGCGCCGGACGGCACGGTGCGCGACCACGACGCGGCGAACGTCCCCTACCAGCCGCAGCACTTCCTGCCGGTCTCGACCGACGGCGTGCAGCAGGGCGACCTCGCGATCATCATGGGCTACCCGGGCCGCACGCAGCGCTACAAGACGAGCCGCGGCGTGATGACGCAGCAGGGCTACGTCTATCCGCGTCGCCTCGACGTGCTGACCCGCGCGATCGCCGCGCTCGAGGCCGCTGGCCGCACCGACGAGAAGCTCGGCCTCGAGGTCGCCGACCGCGTCAAGTCGCTGGCCAACGTGCAGAAGAACGCCTCGGGCATGATCTTCGGCCTGCGCAACAACGGCACCGCCGCGCGCAAGCTGCGTGAAGAGGAGGAGTTCGCGGCCTTCGTCAAGTCCGCCGGCAAGCCGGACTGGAACACGGTGCTCGCCGACATGCTGGCGATCGACGAGGCCGAGGCCGCCGTCATCGAGAAGGAGACGACGATCTGGTTCCTCAGCTCGCTTGGCGAAGACGCGCCGCTGCTCGGCGTGCTGGTCGAGGCGTGCGGCGCGGCGGCGACCAGCCCGACAGGCAAGGTCCCCGGCCGTCTGCTGCAGATCCTCGGCAACGAGCAGCTGACGCTGCACTGGGACACGATCCAGCAGCCGCTGCTGCGCATCATCGCCGGCGAGGTCGGCGCCATGTCGCAGGAACAGCGCCTCGCCGGCACGGACTTCCTCGCGGCGGGCGAAGCGGCGGTCGACGCGCTGTTCGCGGGCACCAAGATGCGCGACGCCGCCGCCCGCAAGGAACTGTTCGCCGGCGGCAAGGACGCGCTCGCGGCGAGCGACGACCCGCTGGTGCGGCTGGCCCGCGCGCTCGCCGACGAGCGCATGGCGACCGTGCAGCGCCAGCGCGAGCGCTTCGGCAAGATGCTCGACGTCGGCCGCCGCTGGATCCAGGCGCAGGAGTCGTTCCGCGGCAAGTCGTTCTATCCGGACGCCAACAGCACGCTGCGCGTGTCGATCGCCGAGGTCGCCGGCTACTCGCCGCGCGAAGCGGTCGCCTACGCGCCGCACACGACGGTCGCCGGACTGCTGCAGAAGGAGACCGGCAAGGAGCCGTTCGCCAACCCGAAGGCGCTGCTGGCGGCGGCGACGACGCGCCAGCAATCGCGCTGGCTCGACAAGCGCCTCGGCGACGTGCCGGTCTGCTTCCTGACCAACGGCGACACCACCGGCGGCAACTCCGGCTCGCCGGTCGTCGACGGCAAGGGCCGGCTGATCGGCCTCAACTTCGACCGCGTGTTCGAGAACGTCGCCGGCGACTTCGGCTGGAACAAGGAGCGCTCGCGCAACGTCGTCTGCGACGTCCGCTACGTGCTCTGGGTCGTCGAGTCGGTGATGCCGAGCCCGACGCTGCTCGGCGAACTGCTGGCGGCGAAGTGACCGTTGCGGGCGCTCAGCGCGCCGTCGACGCGTCGGCGGCGTGCGCGCGCTCGACCGCGGGGTCGTAGACGACGACGTCGCGCAGCTCGCGGAAGCGGCCGTCGAGGTCCATGCCGAACCCGATGACGAACTCGTCGGGGATCTCGAAGCCGAGGTAGTCGACGTCGACCTGGACGACGCGGCGCGACGGCTTGCTCAGCAGCGACGCCACGCGGACGCTGCGCGCGCCGCCGCCGAGGAAGTGGCGCTTGAGCGCGTCGATCGTGCGGCCGGTGTCGACGATGTCCTCCAGCAGCAGGACGTCGCGCCCGTGCACCGGCAGGTCGGCGCCGAGCAGGATCTTCACCGCGCCCGTGCTGTTGGTGCCGGCGTACGACGAGGCCCGCACCTCGTGGACCGGCAGGGGCGTCGGCAGGTGCTGCTGCAGCAGCCGGGCGAACGGCCGCGCGCCCTCGATGACGGCGACCAGCAGCGGCGGCTCGCTGCCCATCGCGTCAGCGACGGCGCGCGCGAGCTCGCGCGCGCGGCGCACGATCAGGTCGTGTGGGAACAGGACGCGGAACGGCGGCGAGGCGGGATGGGTCACGGGAGCACGAACGGGATGGCGGTGGACACGCCGGGGACGGCGAGGTTGAGGTCGAGCACGATGTGCGCGGCGTAGAGGGTCACGCCGGCTACCGGATTGGGCTGCGGGATGGCGACGTCGACGCTGCGGTAGCCGATCGCCGGCACGAAGGCGAAGAAGCCCGGCGCGCCGATCGAGACCTGCAGCAGCGGGTCGAAGGCCAGCGGGATCAGCGCGCCGCCGAACGGCACAGCCGGAGTCGTGCCGTAGGCGAGGCCGAACACGCTGAACAGGCCCGGGTACTCGAACGCCGTGCCGTGCACCGTGAACTTGCCGTTGTCGATCGAGACGCCGCAGCGGACCGGGTGGTTCGTCGCGTCGCCCGGATTGGCGCCCGCGGGCGAGCCGCGGTCGCCGGCGCCGTAGACGGCGGACGCGCCGAGCCAATTGGCCGTCGTGTTGGCCGCGAGCAGGTCGCGCCGCTCGGCCGCGACACCGCTGCCGCCGGGGAAGCCGGTGTTGTAGGTGAGCGTGTCGACGACGACACCGCCCCGGTCGATCGTCACCGTGTCGGACGTGTCGCCGAGAGCGGTCGTGCCGAACGGCAACGCCATGCCGAGCGGCTGGCCGCCGTTGCGCGACGGCGCGCCGTCGACCTGGAAGACCATGGGCCGGCCGGGCACGAGCAGGAAGTTGCTGGCCAGCGTGACGCTGGCGGTGTTGTCGACGAGCCGCATGCCGCGCAGGCCGACCGGCTTGGCGCCGACATTGACCACTTCGACGTACTCGCCGTTGGTGTCGGGCACGATCGCCGGATTGCGCTGGATCTCGCTGATGCGCACGTCGCCCGGCTGCAGCGCCGGCGTCGCCACCTCGTCGCAGTAGAAGTCGAGGAAGTCGCCGTTCGACGCCGAGGCGCGATAGCGGCGGCCGTCGCTGTCGATGCGGATCGCACCGGTGACGCCGAAGCCGATCGTGCTGGCGCTGCCCGTCGAGGTCGACAGCAGCGCGCGCGCCGCGGCCGCCTGGTTGAGGCGGTTGACGATGGTCGACGTCGGATGGCCGAACGAGTTGCCGACGCCGCACGACACCACCGCGAGCTCGGGCTGCAGGTTGGCGACGAGGTTGAGGCTTGTCGACGTGTTGCTGCCGTGGTGGTTCAGCTTGTAGACGTCGACGTCGCCACACGCGAGCGACGCCGGCGTCTCGACGTCGGCGGTGCTGTTGCCGCCGCCGGTGAGGTCGCCGCCGAGCCACATCGAGAAGCTGCCGTACTCCAGGCGCAGGGTCAGCGAACGCGAGTTCTCCTCCTGCGCCGACGCCGTCGGATCGACGAAGCCGCCGCCGAGGATGTTGCCGTTGAGCGCGATCACCCGGATCTGCGCCCCGCCGCCGAGCGGGTAGACCGCGCCGAGCGGCGCGAACTGCCGCCGGCTGCCGGCGGCGGCGACGTACTGCGTGACGTTGACGGTCGTCGGCCGGTTGACGTCGCCGCGGTCGATCGCGGCCGTGAACGGCAACGCCGAGAGCACCTCGTCGAGACCGCCGGCGTGGTCTTCGTGGAAGTGCGAAAGGAAGGTGTTGCCGTAGGCCGACGGCTGCAGCGCCGCGATCGCCGGCAGCATCGCCGCCGTGCCGGCGCCGGTCGGGCCGGCGTCGACGACGTGCACCGTGCCATTGGGCGCCTTGATCACGATGCCGTCGCCCTGGCCGACGTCGACGATCACCACCGTGAGGCCCGCGGGCGCGTCGGCTTGGCTGCCTTGCGGCGACGGCAGCAACGCGGCGACGACGGCGGCGAACAACGTGGCGAGCATCGCGGGAGGATAGCCGCCGCCGCGGATCCGGCCAGGGCGGGCGGAGGGGCCCGTCCAAGGTCGCGACGCGCCGCGGATGTCGCCTTGCTATGGTGTCGACCGCCATGGTCGCCTTGCTGTCCCACCATTACGGCCCGTCGATCCACCTGTTCGACGACGCCTTCTTGTCGACCTTGCTGTGCCGCATCGGCAGCCCGGACACGGGCACGGCGGAGGTCCCGGCGCTGGTCGAATCCGCGTACCAGCAGATGGTGCGCGCGATCCTCTCGCGCGAGTTCCCGCGCCAGCATCGCCGCGCGCCGACGCGCATGACCGCGCACGAGCCGCGCGCCGCCGTGGTCGGCGACTTCCTCTGCCGCGAGACGAAGCTCGTCATCTGCGCGGTGATCCGCGCCGGCATCCTGCCGGCGCAGGCGTGCTACGAAGCGGCGATCCAGGTGCTGCCGCCGGAGAACGTGCGCCTCGACTTCCTCAACATGTCGCGCGTCACCGACGCGCAGCACCACGTCACCGGCGTGCGCCTCGACGGCAGCAAGATCGGCGGCCCGGTCGACGACGCCGTCGTGCTGATCCCCGACCCGATGGGCGCCACGGGCGGCACCGTCTGCCG
This sequence comes from Planctomycetota bacterium, assembly GCA_040375075.1. Taxonomy (GTDB): domain Bacteria; phylum Planctomycetota; class UBA1135; order UBA1135; family UBA2386; genus UBA2386. The sequence continues at coordinate 6,379 of JBEITC010000034.1, forward strand.
CGCCGTCGAGGTCTACGAAGGCCTCGGCCGCAGCGCCCCGCGCCGCGTCGTCGCCGCCCACCTGATGGTGACGCCGGAAGCCTGCCGGCGCCTCGCGTCGACGCGGCCGCAGGTGCAGGTCTACGCCGGCCGCCTCGACCGCGGCCTGTCGACGCCGCGCGCGCTGGCGGCGGCGCCGGGCGAGTTCCCCGACGAAGAACGCGGCCTCAACGACGTGCAGTACATCGTGCCGGGCGCTGGCGGCATGGGCGAGTTGCTGACCAACAGCTGGGTCTGACCGGCCGCCACGGCCGCCGCCCCTTGGCCATGCGCCCCGCCGGCCCGTTCCGCCCCGCCTTCGCCGACGACGGCGACGCCGCCCCGCCGGTCTGCGCCGACTTCGGTTGCTCGTCGTGCCTCGTCGCCGAGGAGATCGGCGATCCGGGCGACGGCGAGCGCTCCCGACGAAGCCGTGCTTGCCACCGCTGGCTGCCGACCGCTATCCCTAGCCCGCATCATGACCACCATCGTCCACGTGCAAGGCCGTGAAGTCCTCGACTCGCGCGGCAACCCCACCGTCGAAGTCGAAGTCGAGCTCGAGTCCGGCGCGCGCGGGAGCGCGATCGTGCCGTCGGGCGCGTCGACCGGCGCCCACGAGGCGGTGGAGCTGCGCGACGGCGACAAGAAGCGCTACCTCGGCAAGGGCGTGACCAAGGCGGTCGCGCACGTCGACCACCAGATCGCCGACGCGCTGCTCGGTTACCCGGCCGAGGACCAGTGCCTCGTCGACACGCTGCTGCGCGAGGTCGACGGCACCAAGAACAAGGGCAAGCTCGGCGCCAACGCCATCCTCGGCGCCAGCCTCGCCGCGGCGAAGGCCGTCGCCAACGAGATGGGCATGCCGCTGTGGCGCTACGTCGGCGGCAGCAAGGCCCGCCGCCTGCCGGTGCCGATGATGAACATCCTGAACGGCGGCGCGCACGCCGACAACAACGTGGACTTCCAGGAGTTCATGGTGATGCCGGTCGGCGCCAAGTCGTTCCGCGAAGGCCTGCGCATGGGCGTCGAGATCTTCCACGCGCTCAAGGCCGAGCTGAAGGCGAAGAAGCTGATGACCGCGGTCGGCGACGAAGGCGGCTTCGCGCCGAACCTCGCCAGCAACGCCGCAGCGTTCGAGATCATCCTGCAGGCGATCAAGAAGGCCGGCTACAAGGCGGGCAGCGACGTCATGCTGGCGCTCGACGCCGCCGTCACCGAGCTCTACGCCAAGGGCAAGTACACGCTCGAGGGCGAGGGCAAGACGCTCGACAGCAAGGGCATGGTCGACCTGCTGGCGTCGTGGTGCCGCGAGTTCCCGATCTACTCGATCGAGGACGGCATGGCCGAGGACGACTGGAAGGGCTGGCAGATGCTGACCGAGCGCATCGGCGACAAGGTGCAGCTGGTCGGCGACGACCTGTTCGTCACCAACACCGAGCGCCTGCAGCGCGGCATCCAGGAGAAGGCGGCCAACGCCATCCTGATCAAGGTCAACCAGATCGGCACGCTGACCGAGACGCTCGAGGCGATCGACCTCGCCCACCGCGCCGGCATGCGCGCCGTCATGTCGCACCGCTCCGGCGAGAGCGAGGACAGCACCATCGCCGACCTCGCCGTCGCCTGCGCCACCGGCCAGATCAAGACCGGCGCCCCCTGCCGCAGCGACCGCGTCGCCAAGTACAACCAGCTGCTCCGCATCGAGGAGCAGTTGGGCGACGCCGCCCAGTACGGGATCTAACTGGCGGTAACTGGCGGCCTCGGCCCCGCCGCGCCCGGCGCCGGCCAGGACGCGCCGGCCGCCCCGCCAGCCGTGCCTCGGCGGCACGGCGACGAGCGCCCGGCGGCGGGGACGCCGATGCGACAGGTCGGTCCTGGCTCCGCTGCCGCAACCCGGTAGCATCCGGCCTCTTCCGCGCCATGAGCCGCAACCCCGAGGCCCCGTCGTCGTTCCCGCACTGGGTCGCGCTCGGCAGCCTCGCCCTCGTGCTCTGGCTGTTCTTCCGCCACACGGTCCCGGCGCTGCACGAGAAGCAGGAGCTGCAGGACTACAAGTCGACGCTGACCAAGCTGCGCGCGGACTACGACACCGCGATCCGCGAAGCGCGCCTTGGCGTCGGACCGAACGCGCACTTCGACCTGCAGGCGCTGCTGGTGGCGATCGACCAACGCGGCTTCACGCCGTTCGAACTGTGCGCGACCTATCCCGAGCGCGCCGACAAGGTCGCCCCGCCCGAGCCGGGCGAGGACGCGCCGCCGACCACGCCCCCCGCGCCACCGACGCCGCCCGCCGAGGGCGGGCGCTGAAGTCTTTCGCGCGCATCTCCGTCCAAGCCCGCACGAACCCCCGTCCCGTCCGCCGCGCAGCCCCGCACGACAAGCATCCGCCATGAGCATCGAAGGTAACCCCAAGGATCTCGAACAGGTCGACAAGCTGCGCAAGGCCTACGCGGCCATGAAGGACGAGATCCGCAAGGTCATCGTCGGCCAGGACCACGTCGTCGACGAGCTGTTCATGGCGCTGTTCTGCCGCGGCCACTGCCTGCTGATCGGCGTGCCGGGCCTCGCCAAGACGCTGCTGATCTCGACGCTCGCGCGCGTCCTGTCGCTGGGCTTCAACCGCATCCAGTTCACGCCGGACCTGATGCCGAGCGACATCACCGGCACCGAGATCATCCAGGAGGACAAGGCCACCGGCCGGCGCGAGTTCAAGTTCCTCCAGGGCCCGATCTTCAGCAACGTCATCCTCGCCGACGAGATCAACCGCACGCCGCCGAAGACGCAGGCGGCGCTGCTCGAGGCGATGCAGGAGTACCAGGTCACCGTCGCCGGCCGCCGCCACGAGCTGAAGAAGCCGTTCTTCGTGCTCGCGACGCAGAACCCGATCGAGCAGGAGGGCACCTACCCGCTGCCCGAGGCGCAGCTCGACCGCTTCATGTTCATGGTCAAGGTCGACTATCCGTCGGCCGACGAAGAGCGCGAGATCGTCCGCCGCACGACCGAGGACCGGAAGGCCGACATCCAGCCGGTGCTCGGCGCCGACGACATCTTCGCGCTGCAGGAGATCGTCCGCCGCGTGCCGATCGCCGACGCGGTGCTCGACTTCGCGCTGCGGCTCACCCGCCAGACCCGCATCACCACCGACGAAGCCCCGGCGTGGGCGCGCGAGTGGCTGCAGTGGGGCGCGGGCCCGCGCGCCAGCCAGAACCTCGTGCTCGCCGCCAAGGCGCACGCGCTGCTGAACGGCCGCTTCTACGTCGCGGCCGAGGACGTGCAGGCCGTCGCCAAGCCGGTGCTCCGCCACCGCCTGATCACCAGCTTCGCCGCCGAGGCCGACGGCGTGACCACCGACAAGGTCGTCGAGCGCCTGCTCGCCGAGACGCCCGCCAACGCCAGCGATGCGCTCGCCGACGGCAAGCTGCCGAAGGTCCTCGCCAAGGGCTGACCCGACTGCCGAACAGACTGCTGAACAGACTGCCGACCAGACTGCTGACGCGACGGCCGCCGCATCGCCGGCGCCGGCTGCCGCGAACCCGACGCCATGTCCGAGACCCCCACCGACTACCTCGATCCGCGCGTCCTGAACAAGGTCAGCCGGCTCGAATTGCGCGCCCGCCTCGTGGTCGAGGGCTTCGTCACGGGCATGCACAAGTCGCCCTACCGCGGCTTCTCGGTCGAGTTCGCCCAGCACCGCGAGTACGTCGCCGGTGACGACCTGCGCCACCTCGACTGGAAGATCCTCGGCAAGTCGGACCGCCTGTTCATCAAGCAGTACGAGGAGGAGACCAACCTCCGCGCGCACCTGTTCCTCGACCAGAGCGAGTCGATGAACTACGGCCACGACGGCGGCATGGCGAAGTTCGACTACGCCGCCACCGCCTGCGCCTCGCTCGCCTACATGATCCAGCAGCAGGCCGACGCCGTCGGCCTGACGCTGTTCGACGAGGACGTCTGCCGGCAGCTGCCGCCGTCGAACACGCGCGCTGGCCTCGGCAACCTCTTCGGCGCGCTCGAGCAGGCGAAGGCGCGCAACAAGAAGACGAAGGTCGGCACGGTGCTGCACCAGCTGGCGACGCAGATCCGGCAGCGTGGCATGGTGATGATCTTCAGCGACCTGTTCGACGAACCGGCGACGGTCGTGCAGGGGCTGCGCGAGCTGGCGAGTCGCGGCCACGACGTCGTGGTCTTCCACGTCCTCGACCGCGACGAGGTCGAGTTCCCGTTCGAGCGCATGACGCTGTTCGAGGGGCTCGAGCAGATGCCGGAGCTGCTGTGCGACCCGAAGTCGCTGCGCGACGCCTACCTCGCCGAGATCGAGGGGTTCGCCGAGACGATCCGCAAGGGCTGCCTGCAGCAGCGCATCGACTACGTGCGCGTCGTCGACAGCATGCCGCTCGACGTCGTGCTGACCTCCTACCTGAGCGCCCGTGCCGCGCGCACCAAGCGCCGCAAGTAGCGAGGGCCCGCCTTGACCTTCCTCAATCCGGCCCTGGCGTTCGGCGCGCTGCTGTTCGCGGTGCCGCTCGTGATCCACCTGCTCAACCGGCAGCGCCACAAGCGCCGGCCGTGGGCAGCGATGGAGTTCCTGCTCAAGGCCTACCAGAAGCAGCGCAACCGGCTGCGCAACGAGAACCTGCTGCTGTTGCTGCTGCGGTGCCTCGTGCCGATCGCGCTGGCGATGGCGGTCGCGCGGCCGGTCTGGCAGGAGGCCGCCGGCCTGCTCGGCGGCGGCGGCAGCGTGCATCACGTGCTCGTCGTCGACGGCAGCTACAGCATGGGCGCGCGCGGCGACGGCGCCACGAGCCCGTTCGAGCGCGCACGCAGCCTCGCCGGCCGCCTGCTCGACGACCTCGAGGGCGACACCGACGCCGCCGCGAAGGTCACGCTGGTCTTCGCCGGCGTCCGGCCGCGCTTCCTCGTCCGCGGCGACCTCGACCTCGCCACCGCCCGCGCGCAGTGGCTGCAGATGCTGAAGCCCGAGGACGCCGCCGGCGACCTCGGCGAGGCGCTGCAGCAGACCGCCGCGTGGATCGACGAGTCGAAGGATCCCGAGACGCGCGTCTACGTGTTCACCGACCTGCAGGCGCGCAGCCTCGGCAAGGCGCTCACCGCGCCGGGCGAGCAACCGACGGCGGAGCTGGCGGACACCGCGCGCGACGTCGTCGAGGCGCTGCGCAAGCGCCCGGGCGCCAAGCTGCACTGGATCGACGTCGGCCCGTTCGCCGACGGCCGCCAGGGCGGCGCGCTCGACAACGTGCAGATCGCCGAGCTGCGCGTCACGCAGCCGGCGGCGGTGCTGCGCACGCCGGTCGAGTTCACCGCGTCGCTGCGCAACCGCGGCACGGCGACCGCCAACTGCGAGGTCACGCTCGACGTCGATGGCGGCGAGCCGATGCGCAAGGTCGTCACCGTGCCCGCCGGCGGCGAAGCCGAAGCCGACTTCCAGGTCGTGTTCCGCGAGGCCGGCCGCCGGCGCGTGCGCGCGAGCCTCGCCGGCGACACGCTGGCCGCCGACGACGAGCGCTTCCTCACCGTCGAAGTGCGCGACCGCATCCGCATCCTGCTGGTCGACGGCGAGGCCGGCGGCGACCCGCTGCTCGCCCACCGCTTCGTCTGGCAGATGCTCGACCCCGACGCGGCGAGCCTGCCGACGTTCGCCGTCGAGTCGGTCGACCTGCTGGCGCTGCTCGGCGGCCAGGTCACGCCGAAGAACCACGACCTGATCGTGCTCGCCGACGTCGAGCGCCTGAACGAGCGCGCCGCGCAGGGCCTGATCGAGGCGCTGCAGGCCGGTCGCGGCGTCTGCGTGACCTTCGGCGAACGCGCCGACCCGACCAGCTGGAACCTGCTGTTCCACGCCGGCGGCGACGGCCCGATGCCGTTCCGCCTCGGCCCGAAGGTCGGCGGCGCTGCCGGCGCGGCGCCGGCGCGCACGGCGACGCTGCTGGCGCCCGAGCACCCGGCGTTCCGCGAGTTCCCCGAGGACCTCTACCGCGAGGTGCTGCAGAACGTGCCGTTCTGGCGCTGGAGCACGGTCGCGCCCGGATCGCTGCATCCCGACGCCAAGGTGCTCGCGCAACTGACCGACGCCGATCGCACGCCGCTGCTCGTGACGCGGCCGTTCGGGGAAGGGCGCGCGGTGTTCCTGACCTCGACCATCGCGTCGGAGTTCCAGCCGGCGCGCTGGAACCAGCTCAACGACGGCATGGTCGCGCTGCCGCTGCTGTTCGGCCTCGCACAGTGGCTGGCGCTGCCGGCGAGCGACCCGTTCCTCGCCGACGTCGGCGCGGAGCTGTCCTGCACGCTGCCGAACCGGCCGGACGCAGTCGAAGTGCAGCGGCCCGAGCGCGACGGCCGGCCGAAGGCGCTGCTCGCGGACGAAGCCGCGGCGCTGCCCGGCAAGCGCTATCGCCTGGGTCCGCTCGCCGACGCCGTCTACGCCGGCTTCTACGTGTTCGACTACGCCGTCGAGCGCGAGTCGGGCAAGGAAGCGGCGTCGACGCCGTTCGCGGTCAACGTCGAAGCCGACGAAGGCGACCTCCGCTACGTCAGCCACGACGAGGCGCGTGGCGCGCTCGGCCTCGAGGCCGTGCTGACCGGCCTGCCGGCGGCGCAGTCGAAGAGCGACGAGCCCGGCCGCAGCGACCTCGGCCCGAGCCTCCTGCTGGCGACGCTGTTGTTCGTGCTGTCCGAAGCCGCGCTCGCGCGCTGGGTGTCGGGGAGGCGCAACTGACCATGTTGGTGACCATGCCGGGCGCGCCGCTCCCCCGCCTGCAGGACCCTGCCGCCGACGGCGCCTACGTCGAGGAGACGTTCCGCTTCCTCGCAGCGCCGCCGCTGTGGGTCGTCGCGCTGATCCTCGTGCCGGGCACCTTGGCGTTCGCCTGGTGGTCGTACGGCGGCCTGTCGCGCCTCGAGCCGCGCACGCGCGCCGTGCTCGCGACGCTGCGCTGGCTGGCGATCGTTGCGTGCGTCGTGCTGCTGTGCGAGCCGGCGTTCGAGATCACGACCTACCGGCGCACGCAGAACCAGGTGCACGTGCTGGTCGACGACAGCGCCAGCATGCAGCGCAAGGACCGCTACCCGGACGAGGCGCAGATGGCGGCGCTGCAGGCGTTGCTGCCGACCACCGACGTGCCGGCGACCATGCGCATCGACCTCGTGCGGCAGGCGCTCGGCCGCCCCGACGGCCTGCTGGCGCAGCTCGCCAGGACGCACGACGTGCGGCTGTTCCGGATGGCGCGCAAGCCGGCGCCGATCCGCAGCCTCGACGAGGTGACCGCCCGCGGGCCGCGCACCCAGATCGGCGACGCGCTCGACCTGCACCTCGCCGCCAACGCCTCGGCGAACGTCGACGCCGTCGTCGTCGTCTCCGACGGCCGCAACAACGCCGGCCTCGACCCGGTCGACGCCGCCGGCAGCTACGCGCTGCGCGGCATCCCGGTGCACACGATCGGCGTCGGCGATCCCGAGACGCCGCGCAACGCGTGGCTCGTCGGCCCGCCCGGCCCCAAGGAGGCGCTGGTCTCGGAGCAGGTCGGCTTCGACGTCGCGGTGCGCGCCGAAGGCCTGCAGGGCAAGCGCGCGCGCGTCGAGCTGCAGGGCTCGCGCGATGGCGGACCGTTCCGGCCGCTGGCGAACGCGACCGCCGAGCTGCCCGCCGACGGCGACGCCGGCACGGTGCGCGTGTTCCACGCCTTCGACGCGCCGGGCGACTGGACGCTGCGCTTCCGTCTCGAGCCGCTGCCCGAGGAGAGCCAGCTCGACGACAACGAGGACGTGCGCTTCCTGCGCGTCAACGACGAGAAGATCCGCGTCCTCTACCTCGACGACCGGCCGCGCTGGGAATACCGCTACGTCAAGAACGGCCTGAAGCGCGTCGACCCGAGCATCGTCATGCAGGCGGTGATGTTCGACGCCAGTCCGCGCTTCGAGCAGGAGCACAGCAAGGATCTGCCGCCGCTGCGCGACCTGCCGCGCACCGAGAAGGAACTGTTCGCCTACCACGTGGTGGTCTTCGGCGACGTGCCGCCCGAGCGCATCGCGCCGACCGAGGAGCGCCGGCGCCAGTGGTTCGAACTGCTGGTCAAGTACGTCGAGTTCGGCGGCGGCGTGGCGTTCCTGTTCGGCGACCAGGCGATGCCGGAGCGCTACCGCAACACGCCGGTGCAGGACCTGCTGCCGGTCGTGCTCGAGGAACGCGGCTGGCTGCAGGCCAACAAGCCGCGCCGCGACGTCGAGTTCCACCCGGTGCTCGACAACCCGACGCAGCCGCACGACATCCTGCTGCTGCAGCGCGACCCGGCGTTCAACCGCCGGCTGTGGGAGGAAGGCCTGCCGGGCTTCTACGTCTACCACCCGGTGCAGCGCGCCAAGCCGGGCGCGACCGTGCTGCTGCGCCACCCGACCGACGGCAACGCCTACGGCAAGCGGCCGATCGCCGTCGCCGGCCCCGCCCCGCGCGGCAACGTGTTCTTCCTCGGCACCGACGAGACGTGGCGTTGGCGCGATCCGTACGCCGAGACCTACATGGACGCGTTCTGGCGCAACGTCGTGCGCTGGCTCGCGCAGGGCCGCTTGCAGCGGCGCAACGACCTCGTCGAGCTGACCATCGACAAGGTGCAGGCCGAAGCCGGCGACAAGGTGCGCGTGCAGTTGCGCGTCATCGACGACGAACTGCAGCCGGCGAGCGCCGCCGAGCAGCCGGTGTTCCTGCGCGACCAGACCAACAAGGCCGAGAAGCGCACGCTGCGCAGCGTCCCGGGCGAGCCGGGCGTCTACCAGGCGACGTTCACGATGGCCGAGCCGGGCGCGTTCTCGTTCCTGGCGTTCGCCAACGACAATCCGGCGGACGCCGTGCTCGCGCGCCAGGACGTGCTGGTGCGCATGCCCGACCGCGAGATGGCCGACTCCAGCCAGGACGCCGAGACGCTGCGCAAGATCGCCGCGCAGAGCCGCAGCGCCGACGGCAGCGGCCGCTACGTGTTCCTCGCCGACGCCGACGGGCTCGTCGCCGACTTCCAGAACCGCAAGCCGGCCGAGAACCGCCAGGACACGCGCACGCGGCCGGCGTGGGACAACGGCTGGTCGCTGGCCGTCGTCCTCGGCCTGCTGGCCGTCGAATGGCTGCTGCGCAAGCGCGCGCGCCTGGTGTGAGCCCCGCCCGCGTCCCAACCCTTCCCATCCCCGCCCCCTCCGCCCGCCGCCTGCGCACG
>JBEITC010000086.1:0-10645 GCA_040375075.1 Planctomycetota bacterium
CAGCGGGTTCCCGCAGCTGCCGCCGAGGTTGTTCGGCGACCCCGCGCTGCCGCCGCCGCCGCCGGGTTCGTCGACGGGCGGCGCGTCGCCGTTCGTCGTGCGCGAGCCAGCGCCAACGGCGGCTCCGGCAGGCAGCGCCGCCGCGCCGCCGCCGTACGTCGCGCGGCCCAACCCCTTCCAGCGCGTCACCGGCCGCTACCTGCAGGTGATGGACCTCTACCTGCTGCTCGAGGGCCAGGACGGGTTGATGGTCGTCGACCAGCACGCGCTGCACGAGCGCGTCATGTACGAGCAGCTGCGCCATCAGCACGCGGCGCGCGCGGTGCAGAGCCAGCGCCTGCTGGTGCCGACGGTGGTGGAGGTGACGCCGGCCGAGCTGGCATGGTTCGAGTCGGCGCAGGAGGCGCTGCAGCAGGAAGGGCTGCACGTCGCGCCGTTCGGCCCGGGCGCGGTCGCGGTGCACGCGGTGCCGACGGTGCTGGCGCGCCTCGACGCCAAGAAGCTGGTGCGCTCGCTCGTCGTCGGCGACGAGACGACCGGCGTGGCGCCGCTGCGCGAAGCCCTGGCCGACCGCTTCCACTCGATGGCCTGCCGCTCCGCGGTGATGAGCGGGGATCGCTTGAACGACGCGGAGATCCAGCAACTGCTCGTCGACGCGGCGACCCTCGAGCACCCGCACAACTGTCCGCACGGCCGACCGACGGTGCTGACCTTCACCGGCCCCGAGTTGGAGCGTTACTTCCGCCGCCGTTGCTGACGCGGCTTCAGCCGCCGCGGCGGTCGAAGTCCTCGGCCTTCAGCTCGGGGCGCAGTTGCAGGGTCGTGATCACCGCGCGCGTCTGCAGCGCGTACTTGCCGTCAGCGCCGGTGAACAGGTGCAGCACCTCGCCCGGCGTGAGCAGCCCGTCGCGCGCGCGTAGGTCGGTGAGACGCACGCGTTCGCCGTTGGCGACGTCGGGCTGGCCGTCCTTCATCGGCGCGGCGTCGACGGCGAGCAGCCGGTTCGTCGCCGCGTCGATCCACACCTTGAGCTGCGCCGGCGCGTCGTCGCCGCCTTGCCGCATCAGCGGGAACGCCGGCAGCGTGCCGGTGACCGTGACGCACGCGACCTTGCTGGCGCGCGCAACCTCCAGGTCTTCGCGCGTGATCTGGCCGGCCTGCTGCAGCGTGCGCAGCACGTCGCCCGGGGCGAGGAAGCGCAGCAACTGGCGCACGAGGTTCTGCCGGCGCTCGAACTCGGCGAGGTCTTGCGCCGCGTCGGCGGCGAGCAGGTCGCGCGGCTCGCCCTTGACCAACTGCCAAGGACCGTTGCGGTCGCGGCCGCGGACCACCGGCGCGCCGGCTTGCTTCACCTCGTAGCGCAGCAGCGGCACGACCTTCGTGCCGCCGGGTCGCGTCCATTCGAGGTACCGCAGGTCGAGGTCGACCTGACCGCGCTGCTCGGCGTCGCGCGCGAGGTAGTGCAGTTCGACCGTGCCGCGCAGCGCCGTGACGGCCGGCGTCGGGCCGTCGGGCCGGTGGGCCGCGTCGACGCGCGCGGCGAGTCCTTCGAGGCCGCCGGGCACGGGGGGCTGCTCGCTCTGGGCGGCGGTGGCGGCGGCGAACGCCGCGATGGCGAGAGGCAGCAGTTGGTTGCGGAGCATCGCGGGCGGGTGTCGGCGCAGGTCGCCGCGAGCCAGAGCCTAACGCCAGCGCGCGGCCGGCCAATCCGCGCCGGCCGGAAAGCCCTCGTCCCGATCCGGGACGCCGCCGCGGCCGTCCGGGACCTGGCCTCAAGGCCCTGGCGCGAGCGGTCGATCCCGCCCCCATGCGCCTACTCGCTGCCGTTGCGGCGGCCCTGCTCGCCGTCGCGTCTCCTGCCCAGGAACGCCATTCGACCGCCCGCCTCCTCGGCGGCGACGTCGTCAGCGGCCGTGTGCTGTCGTTCGACGAGCGCTGGCTGAAGCTCTTCGTCGACGGCCGCGTGCAGACGATCGACGCGCGCAAGGTGTTGTCCGTCGAACTCGCGCCAGCGCCGGTCGTCGACGCGCCGACGGCGACGGACGTTCCTGCCGGCGGCGACGCGCCTGCAGCGGACGGTCCGAGCGCTGCGGTGGCAGCGGCCGCGGTCGCGCCGCCGGAGTTGCCGCCCGCGGCGCCGATGGGCGAAGCCAAGCATCCGTCGACGCGGACGTTGCCCGATCCCGTGACGCCCGGGGACACGGCCTCCCTGCCGTTCGACCTGCGCCATCGCACGTTGCTGCAAGCGCGACTCGACGTCGTCGACGCGCGCTACCCGTGGCTGCAGCCGACGCTGCCGCTGCAGTGGGCCAGCTATGCCCTGCTGCTGTGGATCGCCTGCGCCTTCGCCGTGCGCGCCAGCGCCGGCATCTGCGGCGCCGAGGCCGCGCCGATGGGCCGCAGCGCTGGCATCGCCGGATGGTACCTCGCGACGGTCGCTGCGCAGGTCGCGTACGTGCCGGGCGAGGACTTCGCCACGACGGTCGTGCTGCTCGCCAATCCGGCGGTGGCGCTGTTCCTGCTGCGGCGCGCCTACGGCCTCACGCGCATCGGGGCGAGCCTCGCGTTCGCCGTGCAGCTCGGCTTCGCGGCGCTCGCCTTCGGCGCCCTCGAACTCGTCACCTCTGCGCTCGGCGCCGTCGCGCCGCGCTGAGGCGGCGCACGGCAAGGGGAATCACCGGCCCGGAGCGGGTCGCCAGGTTCTCGTGTGGTCCGACGCGGACCGCACGGCTCCGGGCCGGCGTGCGGCATGTCCAAACGCCGTGCCACGTGCGTGGCGGGGTCGTCGGGGTCGCGCCCGCGCCGTCGCTGTTGCGCCGGCGTAACGACAAGCCGGCGATGCGTTGACCGGCGGCCCTCCGCCACCTACAGACGGCGCCATGGCCGAAAGCCACGTCCGCGACATCACCGCTGCCAACTTCCAAAAGGACGTCGTCGAGCAATCGATGACCCGTCCGGTCCTGCTCGACTTCTGGGCCACGTGGTGCGGGCCGTGCCGCACCCTCGGTCCGACGCTCGAGAAGCTGGCTGGCGAGTACCACGGCGCCTTCGTGCTCGGCAAGGTCGACGCCGACAAGGAGCAGGACCTCGCCTACGCCTTCCAGGTGCAGGGCATCCCGTTCTGCGTGCTGGTCGACGGCGGCCGGCCGATCGACGCCTTCCAGGGGGCCTTGCCGGAGGCCGAACTGCGGCGCTTCCTGCAGCGCAACGGCATCGAGCCGATCGTGCTGCCGGAAGAGGCCGAAGCGCCGGCCGCGCCGCCGCCGCCGCCCGTCGACCCCAACAGCCCCGCGGCCCGCTTCGACCGCGCGCGCGAAGCCTTCGCCGCGGGCGACGTGGCGGCGCTGCGCGCTGCGGCCGACGGGTTCCCGGAGGAGGACGAGCGCTTCGTCTCGGCGCAGCGCCTGCTCGGCGGCGCCGACTGGCTCGAGGCCTCGCTCGCCGAGGGCGGGCCCGAGGCCGAGCGGTCGCTGGCCGCTGCGCGGTCGGCGCTGGCCGACGGCGAGGTGCCCGGAGCGCTCGATGCGCTGCTGGCGTCGGTGGCGGCCGACAAGGGCTTCCGTCAGGGACTCGCGCGCAAGGCGATGCTCGCCTGCTTCACGCTGGTCGGCGAGGACGACGAGATGCTCGACGACTACCGGCGCCGGCTCGCGACGCTGCTGTACTGAAGATCGCCGTTCGCGCCGATGGCGTGGCGATGGCACGGCGATGGCGCAGCGATGGCACGGCGATGGCGCAGCGCCGCCGCTGCGACGTGAGGCGCCAGCCGGCCGCCTCGGGTCATTCCTTCGCGGCGACGTGCATGCGGACCAGCTCGGCGAGCGAGTTGGCGCGCGTCTTGCGCATCACGTTGGCGCGGTGGACCTCGACGGTCTTCGGGCTGAGGCCCAGGCGTGCCGCGACTTCCTTGTTGGCCGCGCCCTGCACGATCAGGTCCATGACCTCGGTCTCGCGCGGCGTCAGCGACGCGAAGCGCCGGAGGATCTCCTCGCGGCCGTTGCCGGCCTCGCGGCGTTGGCGATCGAGCGCGATCGCCTTCTGCACGGCGTCGACCATCTGCGCCATGGCGAACGGCTTCTCGAGGAAGTCGATGCTGCCCAGCTGGATCGCCTTCACGGCCTCGGACACCTTGGCCATGCCGCTCATGAACACGACCGGCAGCTTGCACTCGCGCTGGGCAAGTTCCTTGAGCAGGTCGATGCCCGACATGTCGGGCAGCACGAGGTCGACGACGAGGCAGCCTGGCCGCTGGTCGTCGTAGTCCTTGAGGAACTCGCCGGCGGTGCCATAGGTCGACACCGAAAAGCCGCTCGCGCCGTCGAGGCGGGCGAACTGGCCTTGGATGATCGTGTCATCCTCGATGACGCGCACCAACGGGGTCGTCGGCACGGCGTTCGGGACCTTGTTGGGGGAGGTGATGGTCGCCGTCCTGGATGCCAGCATCGTCTTGGGTCTCCGATCGGGTGGTCGGGCCGTCTCGTCCGTCCATCGGCGTCGCCCTGCTCCGACTTGAACCGCAGGGGGACGTCCGCAGGGGGCAGCCCTCAATCGGTGTCCCCACGATAGAAACCCCGAGGCGGCGTCGCTTGTTTCCGCTGCTGCGACGTGTGCGTAGCCCGAGGGTGCAGTTGTTCGGATGGGAGATACCCGCAACGCGGCGTTCCCGCGCGGATCCGGCCTCGTGGCTGGCTTCGCCGCCGCCGTTCCGTATCCTCTTCGCCCCCTTCCCGTGGCCATCCCTCGCGTCAGCATCGTCGGCCGTCCGAACGTCGGCAAATCGAGCCTTCTCAACCGGCTCTGCGGCCGCCGCGTCTCGATCGTCGAGCCGACCGCAGGCGTCACCCGCGACCGGGTCGCCGTCGCCGTCCGCCACGGCGATCGCTCGTTCGAGCTGGTCGACACCGGCGGCCTGGGCCTCGTCGACGAGGCCATGCTGAAGGACCACATCGAGTCGCAGATCGAGGTCGCGCTGGCGACCGCGGACGTGGTCGTGTTCGTCGTCGACGGCAAGGAGGGCAAGGTGCCGGGCGACGACATGGTCGCGCGCCGCCTGCGGCCGCTCGGCAAGACCGTGCTGCTGGTCGCCAACAAGGTCGAGGCGCACCACGAAGAGATCGCCTTGCCGGAATGGCAGCGACTCGGCTTCGGCGATCCCATCCCGGTCAGCGCCAAGGAAGGCTTCGGCGCCAGCGTGCTGCTGGAGGCGATCGTCGCGCACCTGCCGCCGAAGGTCGACGACGAGGACGCCGCCGAAGGCGACGTGCTGAGCTTCGCGATCGTCGGCAAGCGCAACTCCGGCAAGTCGACGCTGCTCAACCAGCTCGCCGGCGAGGAGCGCGTGATCGTCTCGGAGATCCCCGGCACGACCCGCGACGCGGTCGACGTGGTGTTCGAGTTCGACGGCAAGAAGCTGATGGCGATCGACACCGCCGGCGTGCGCAAGAAGAAGAGCCTCGAGCACGCGATCGAGCTGTTCGCGCACTCGCGCAGCAGCGACAGCATCCGCCGCAGCCACGTCTGCGTGCACATGTTCGACGTGCGCGAGCCGATCAGCCAGGTCGACAAGAGCCTCGCCGCCTACTGCGTCGAGCACTACAAGCCGGTCGTCCTCGTCGGCAACAAGATCGACCTCGCGCCCGAGCTCGACCTGAAGAAGTGGGACGCCTACATCAAGCAGCAGCTGCCGGGCCTCGATCATGCGCCGGTGGTGTTCATGTCGGCCAAGGACGGCATGAACGTCGACGGCATGCTGGAGCTGCTGTTCGAGCTGCGCGATCAGACCAAGGTCGAGATGCCGACGGCGCGCCTCAACCGCGTGCTGAAGGACGCGCGCGACCGCCAGCTGCCGAGCGCCGGCGGCCACTTCCCGAAGATGTTCTACGGCACGCAGGTCGGCACCCAGCCGCTGCAGGTGCTGATCTTCGTCAACGAGCCGCGGCTGTTCCGCGGCCAGTACGAGCGCTTCCTGGTGCAGCAGCTGCGCGAGGCCTTCGACTGCCCCGAGGTGCCGATCAAGGTGTCCTGGAAGCGCCGCGAGAAGGTCGTCCTCGGCGGCGACGACTGACCGGCGCGCTGCCGATCAGCGGCGCCAGAATCCCGGGCTGAGCAGCGCCAGCAGCGTCAGCAGTTCGAGGCGGCCGAGCAGCATCTGCGCGGTCATCACGGTCTTGGTCCACGCCGAGAGGTCGCCGAAGCCGCCGAACGGGCCGATGTTTGGCTCGCCGGCGAGCGTCGCCGCGGCGCCGCCGGGCGTCAGCGCCTGGGCGATGCTCGACGGGTCGACGGCGGCGAAGGCCGGGCCGCAGTTGCCGACCATCGTCGCGCTGGCGGTCAGGGCGCCGACGAAGCTGAGCCGCTCGTCGAACGACAGCACGAAGGCGCCAGCTGCGATCGTCAGCAGCCACATCAGCGCGATCGCCAGCACCGACGAGATGACGATGGCGGGCAGCGGTTCGTTGTCGAGCTTGATGCGCTCGACGATCTTCGGCCGCACGAACTGCCGGACCGTGTAGCCGAGCAGCTTGAGGATCACCAGCAGCCGCACCTGCTTCATGCCGCCGGCCGTCGAGCCCGAGCAGCCGCCGACCAGCATCGCGCCGAACAGCACGAGCAACGCCATCGCCGGCCAGGCCTGGAAGTCGCTCGTCGCGTAGCCGGTCGAGGTCAGCACGCTGACGCCGTTGAACGACGCCTGCCGCAGCGCCTGGCCGAACGGCGTCCCGGCGCGGCACAGCGCGAGCGTGCACGCGCCGATCACCACCGCCGTCGACAGCGCGTACATGCGGAACTCGCCCGAGCGGGCGAGTTGCTGCACCGTCCGCCAGCCATCGCGCCAGTTGGCGGCGAGGAAGGCGAAGGACGCGCCAGCGAGGAACATGAACACCGTCAGCACGATCTCGCCGCCGAGACTGTCGAACTCGGCGATCGAGACGCGCGTCGAGAAGCCGCCCGTGGCCAGCGCGGTGAAGGCGTGGCAGATGGCGTCGAACCAGCCGAAGCCCCCGACCCAGGCGAGCAGCGACGCGCACGCGGCGGTCAGCGCGACGTAGATGAGCGCGATCACGCGCGCCTTCTCGATCGCGCGCGGCTGGAAGGACTGCGTCGCCACGCCGACCGACTCCGAGGTCAGCAGGTTCTTGCCGGTGACGCCCATCGCCGGCAGCAGCGCGACGAACACCAGGATGACGCCGATGCCACCGATCCACTGCAGCAGCGCGCGCCACAACAGCAGGCTCGGCGGCGCGTCGGGCACCGGCGGGTTGGGGCCGCTGCCCAGCACCGAGGCGCCGGTCGTCGTCAGGCCGCTGACGGTCTCGAACACCGCGTCCGCGGCGGAAGGCAGCAGGCCTGACCATTGGAACGGCACGGCGCCGAGCAGGCCGGCGAGCACCCACGACAAGCCGGCGACGGCGATCGCTTCCTTGCGGAAGATCTCGCCGTGCTCGCCGCGGCCGCCGAGGCGGAGGAGCAGGGCGACGACGCCGCCGATCGCGATGCTGGCGAGGAATCCTGCGGCGGTCGCGAAGCGTCCGTCGGATGGCTCCTGCAGCGCGACGACGAGCGGCGGCAACTGCGCCAGCGTGAAGAACGTCGCGAAGCCCGCGAGCATGCGCGCGATCTGCGCCGGGTTCATGCCGGCACGATCCCCGTCGCCGCGGTCCGGCGCAACGATGGACCGGCGGTCAATGCGCGAGCGCGAGGTCGGCGGCGCGGCGGCCGAGCAGCGGGCCGAACTTGAAGGCGTGGCCGCTGCATGCGGCGATGGTCACCACCGGCGCATCGGCGGCGCGCCGGACGTCCAGGGCGTGGCCGTCGGCCATCGTGTAGAGGCAGCGTTCGCTTCGCAGCAGCCGCGGGGTCGGCGCGGCGAACCGGTTGGTCGCCAGCTGGCGCAGCGCGTCGTCGTCGACTGCCGTCGGCACGGCATCCGGGTCGATCGCTGGTCCGGTGGTGCGGTGCACGGCGAGCTTGAGGCCGTCGCCGACGTCGGGCAGGCCGTAGTGGAAGTCCTCGGCGGTGCGGCCGATGCGCGCCCAGACGGGGAACGTGCCCGGTCGCGCCGCGCTGGCGTCCGGGGCCGCGAAGTAGCCGACGTCCTGCGGTTGCACGGCAAGGGCGCTGGCGCCGGCGCCGGCTTCGCGCAGGCGCCCTGTCCACGGGCCCATGGCGAGCACGGTCGTGCGCGCGCGGATCGCGCCGACCGCCGTCGTCGCGACCACGCCGTCGCCGTCTACCGCGAGCGCTGCCACCGGCGTGTTCCAGCGCAGTTCGACGCCGTGGGCGGCCAGCCAGCCGGCGAGCCCTTGCAGCGTCGCCGCCGCGAGCACGACGGCCGCCGTGTGGTCGAGCAGCACGCCATCGTCGTCCGCGAAGCGCAGCAGCGGGAAGCGGCGTCGGGCAGCAGCGACGTCGATGGCCTCGACGTCAGCGCCGCTGCCGAGCGTGGCGCGCGCGTAGCCGGCGATGGGGCCGTCGACGGGACCGAAGAACACCCCGGGGGTGGCTTGGCGCAACGGCCGGCCGAGGGCGGCTTCGAGCGCCGGCCAGCAATCGCGGTGCGCTTCCTGGGCCATGGCGACGAACGTCGGGTCGTCGTAGGAGGAGCGGGTGATCCGCGTGGCTCCATGCGAGCTGCCGCGGGTGTGACCCGGGCCGAACTGCTCGCAGACGACGACCCGACCGGCGCCGCGCTGGACGAGCCAGAACGCCGTGCACAGGCCGTGCACGCCGGCGCCGACGACGAGGTGGTCGCAAACGGTCATCCGACCAGCATCGCGGCCAGCCGTTGGGGGGCAATCTTCGACCGGTTTCGGGACGCCGTGTCAGGTTCCGTGCCATCGACCGAACAGGCGCGACAACGGCTTCTCGCAACCTTCGTTGGAAAGGGCCCCGCCCCAGGGCTAGATGGGCGGGCTATAGTTCTTCGTCCACCCGAGCCTGCCCCGAAGCCGCTGATGAAGGTCACGCTGATCCACCCGCCGGTCTACATCAACAAGAACGGCCTGACCGCGCTCCGTCCGAGCTTGCCGCTCGGCCTTGCGTACATCGCGGCCGTCTTGCGCAACGACAAGCACGACATCCACGTCGTCGACGCGCTTGGCGCTGCGCCGGAGCAGATGATCCCCGATGGCGACATCTGGCGCCTTGGGCTCACGCCCGAGGAGATCATCGCGCGCATCCCGGCCGGCACGCAGGCGATCGGCGTCACCAGCATGTGGAGCTACAGCTGGCCGATCGTGCGCGAGCTGATCCAGAAGCTGCGCGTCGCGTTCCCGAAGGTGCCGATCGTCTGCGGCGGCGAGCACTTCACGGCCGTGCCCGAGCTGTCGATGCAGCAGGCGCCGATCGACTTCCTGGTGCTCGGCGAGGGCGAAGAGACCGCGATGGCGCTGTTCCGCGCGCTCGAGCTGGGTCTCGACCACACGGTGATCCCCGGCATCGCGTACCGCAACGCCGAGGGCCAGATCACGAAGAACCCGCGCCGCGACCGCATCAAGAACGTCGACGAGATCCCGTGGCCGGCGTGGGAGTACTTCGACGTCGAGGCGTACTCGAGCAACCGCCTCGTCAGCGGCATCTACTACGGCATGACGGTGCCGATCCTGGCGACGCGCGGCTGCCCGTACCAGTGCACGTACTGCAGCTCGCCGAACATGTGGACGACGCGCTGGTACGCGCGCGAGCCCAAGGACGTGCTCGACGAGATCGAGAGCTACGTCAAGACCTACGGCGCCACCAACTTCCCGTTCCAGGACCTCACCGCGATCCTCAAGAAGGAGTGGGTGGTCGAGTTCTGCAGCGAGGTCGAGCGCCGCGGCCTGAAGATCACCTGGCAGCTGCCGGCCGGCACGCGCAGCGAGATCATCGACGAGGAGGTCGCCGGCCTGCTCGTGCGCAGCGGCTGCAAGTCGCTGAACTTCGCGCCCGAATCGGGCAGCGAGCGCACGCGCAAGCACATGAAGAAGATGCTGACCGACGAGAAGCTCTTCCGCGCCGTCAGGGCGTCGGTGAAGGCCGGTCTCAACGTCGGCGCGTTCTTCGTGCTCGCCTACCCGACCGACGAGAAGGAGGACATGGAGGCGACCGTGCGCCTCGCGGCCAAGCTCGGCGAGGCCGGCATCGACGACGTGTCGGCGGGCTTCTTCTTCCCGCTGCCGAACACGGAGATCACGCGCCAGCTCGAGAAGGAGGGCAAGATCACCTACGACGACGCCTTCCTGAAGCTGCCGATCTACGTGCACAACACGTTCCTCAGCGAGGACCGCAAGTACAACGACCACTTCACCGCCAAGGAGCTGACGAAGTGGAAGTACCGCGTGGTGCGCGCCTTCTACTTCCGCAGCCTGCTGCTGCGGCCGTCGCGCTGGTTCCGCATCCTGTGGAACTTCGTGCGCGGCAAGGAGACCTCGAAGTTCGAGTCGTTCCTGCAGGAGACGATGCGCAAGCTCCGCCTGCGCAAGAAGAAGCCGGTCGTGCGCGTCGCCGCGGCGGCGCCGGTCGCGACCGTCAAGTCGTGACGCGGGCGCGCGCGGCCACCAGCCGCTGCGCGAGCGCCAGCTGATCGGTGGCGATCGCCGCCGGCGTGAGGCTTGCGACGGCGTAGGCGCGCGCGGCCTTGCCGGCGGCGGCCGCGGCGGCCGGATCC
>JBEITC010000488.1:0-2956 GCA_040375075.1 Planctomycetota bacterium
CCGGGGCCTGCCGCCCTGCCGCGCGCCGACCTGCTGACCGGCCTGCGTCGGTCCCTTTCCGCGGTCGCCTCCGGGCGGCCGCCGCGCGCGGCGCGTCCGCGCGCCTTCCCGTCCCGCATTCCCGTCGTACGTCCGTCATGAAGCTCGATCTCGGTTCCATTCCCGCGCGCATCGGCAAGGCCCTGCAGGGCCTGTTCGGCTCGGCCAACCAGCGCGCCGTCAACTCCTTCCAGGCCGTCGTCAAGTCGGTGAACGCGCTCGCGCCGTGGGCCGAGGGCCTCGACGCCGATCAGGTGAAGGCCGAGGTGGCCGCCATCAAGCAGTCGGTGCAGTCGGGCGAGAAGACGCTCGACGACGTGCTGCCGCAGATGTTCGCGCTGACGCGCGAGGCGGCCAAGCGCACGCTCGGCATCCGCCACTTCGACGTGCAGCTGATCGGCGGCGCCGTGCTGCACTCCGGCAAGATCGCCGAGATGTCGACCGGCGAGGGCAAGACGCTCGTCGCCACGCTGCCGGCGGCGCTCAACGCCGTCTCCGGCAAGGGCGTCTACGTCGTGACCGTCAACGACTACCTCGCCAAGCGCGACCGCGACTGGATGGCCCCGGTCTACCAGTACCTCGGCCTCAGCGTCGGCGCGATCCAGTCGCAGATGCCGCCGCAGCTGCGCCAGGCCGAGTACGCCTGCGACATCACCTACGGCACGAACAACGAGTTCGGCTTCGACTACCTGCGCGACAACATGAAGTGGCGCGCCGAGGACCAGGTCCAGAAGCGCCTGTCCTTCGCGATCGTCGACGAGGTCGACTCGATCCTGGTCGACGAGGCGCGCACGCCGCTGATCATCAGCGGCGAGGGCGAAGGCACGACCGAGCGCTACGTGCTCGCCGACCGCATCGCCCGCCAGCTGAAGCCCGACGAGCACTTCGAGGTCAAGCTCAAGGAGCACCAGTGCATCCTCAACGAGGAGGGCATCGAGCGCTCCGAGAAGCTGGTCGGCGTCGACAGCTTCTACAAGAACCCGGCCCACATGGAGTGGCCGCACCTGATCGAGACGGCCCTGCGCGCGCACCACGTCTACGAGCGCGACAAGCACTACGTCGTGGTGCAGCCGAAGAAGCCCGACGGCAGCGTCGGCGAGCCGGAGGTCATCATCGTCGACGAGTTCACCGGCCGCCTGATGCCGGGCCGCCGCTGGAGCGACGGCCTGCACCAGTGCGTCGAGGCCAAGGAAGGCCTGCCGCCGCGCGAGGAGAACCGCACGCTCGCGACCATCACGCTGCAGAACTACTTCCGCATGTTCGCCAAGCTCGCCGGCATGACCGGCACGGCGATGACCGAGGCGTCCGAGTTCTCGCGCATCTACGACCTCGACGTCGTCGCCATCCCGACGAACCGGCCGAACCAGCGCAAGGACCAGAACGACCAGGTCTACCTCGACGAGGCGGGCAAGTACGACGCGATCGTCGCGGAGATCAAGGGCGAGCACGAGAAGGGCCGTCCGGCGCGGGTCGGCACCACGTCGATCGCCAAGTCGGAGGCGATCAGCGACCGGCTGAAGGCCGCAGGCATCCCGCACAACGTGCTCAACGCCAAGCAGCACGAGCGCGAGGCCGAGATCGTCATGCAGGCGGGCCGCCGCGGCGCCGTCACCGTGGCGACCAACATGGCCGGCCGCGGCACCGACATCGTGCTCGGCGGCAAGGCCGACGCGCTGTGGCGCGCCGAGCTGGCGACGAAGGGCGTCGCCGAGGACGCGCCCGAGGCGCAGGCGCGGCTCGCCGAGCTGAAGGAGCAGTGCGCCGCGGAGCAGGCGGAGATCAAGGCGCTCGGCGGCCTCTACGTCATCGGCACCGAGCGCCACGAGGCGCGCCGCATCGACAACCAGCTGCGCGGCCGCTGCGCGCGCCAGGGCGACCCGGGCCAGACCAAGTTCTTCCTCAGCTTCGACGACGACCTGATGAAGATCTTCGCCCGCGACTGGGTGAAGACGATGATGGAGCGCATGGGCCTCAAGTCGGGCGAGGTCATCGACAGCCCGATGGTCACGCGCGTCATCGCCAAGACGCAGAAGAAGGTCGAGGCGCGCAACTTCGACATCCGCAAGCACCTCCTCGAGTACGACGAGGTGATGGACAAGCAGCGCAAGTTCATCTACGGCCAGCGCCAGGAGGCGCTGGAGTACAAGGGCCTGCGCGACAAGGCGCTCGGCATGTTCGAGGAGGTGCTCGATCCGGTGGTCGAGCGCTGCGCTGGCGACAAGGACAAGCCGGTCGACTTCGCCGAGCTGCAGAAGTGGCTGCGCCACCGCTGCGGCGACGAGCTCGACCTCGCCGGCATGGAGCAGTCGCCGCGCGACGGCATGTTCCGTTGGCTCATGGAGCGCGTCGAGAAGCTGCACGACGTCCGCGCCGCCGAGTACGGCGCCGACTGGGACGCGATGATGCGCTTCCTGCTGATCGACACCGTCGACAACAAGTGGAAGGACCACCTGTACGCGATGGAGGTGCTGAAGCAGGGCGTCGGCCTGCGCGGCTACGCCCAGGTCGACCCGAAGAACGAGTACAAGAAGGAAGGCTTCGAGAAGTTCCAGCTGCTCAAGGCCGAGGTCGCCGACCACGTCACCGGCTTCCTCTACAAGCGCGAGGCGACCG
The DNA here is from genome assembly GCA_040375075.1 of Planctomycetota bacterium. Lineage (GTDB taxonomy): Bacteria > Planctomycetota > UBA1135 > UBA1135 > UBA2386 > UBA2386. The sequence continues at coordinate 2,653 of JBEITC010000488.1, forward strand.
ACACGATCCGCGAGGTCGTGACCGGCCGCATGCGCCCGGCAGCGCCGCCGCCGCCGCCGCAACCGCAGCAGATGCCGATGCCGCGCACGCCGGAGGAGCTGCAGGCGCTGTTCGAGCAGCTCGTCGCCGCCGGCCGCGTGCCGCAGGAAGTGCTCGACCGCATGCAGAAGGGCGAGCGCTTCGTGCTGCGCGTGACGCCGCAGGGCCTCGTGCTGCAGCCGGCCGGCGCGGACGCGCCGGCTCCGGAGGCGCCGCCGACGGACGCTGCTCCCGCGCCGGCGGCTGCCGACGCCGCGCCGACCGA
>JBEITC010000460.1:0-3293 GCA_040375075.1 Planctomycetota bacterium
AGCGTCTCGTAGACGAACGTGCCGCCGGCGACCGGGTCGACGTAGTCGCCGTCGCCGTAGAAGCCCTGCTGGAAGTCGAGCGTGTACTCGTTGCGGCCGGAGCCGCTGCCGGACCCGAGCGTGCGCAGGCCGACGGTGGCTGCGTCCTTCGCGACCAGCGACAGCACCTGCACCGTCGCGCGTTCCTCGCGGTGGACGTCGAACGCGCCCGCGGCGACACGCGTGCCGGCGCCGTCGTCGTACGCGAGGTCAAGCAGCGTCATGGTCGCATCGCAGGCCCACGTCAGGCTCGTCAGCGGGTTGCCGTCGACCACCAGCGCCTCGAGCGTCGCTGTGCCGTCGAGGGTCAGCCCGTAGCCGACGAACGCATCGAGGTCGATGCGGAACGAGTCGCCCGTCGTGTAGCGGCCGTCGCGGTCGGCGTCGCTCCAGGTGATCGTCGCCTCGCCGCCTTCGGGGCCGGCGACCGTCTGCGTGACCAGCGCGGGATTCGTGCCGGCGGCGGGTTCCGGCGGCGTGACTTCGACGAAGCCCATGACGACGCGCGCGATGCGCGCCGGCATGTACGCGGCCTCGTAGGCAGCACCGGCCACGCCAGCGGCGTTGTCGGAGGTGATGGCGACGTTCGGCGTGGCAGGCGCCGTTTGTAGGCGTTCCCCGCCGCCGCCACAGGCAGCGAGCAGCGCGATTGGCAGGAGGGCGACGTGGTTGCGCGTCATGACGGCGAGGAGTCTGCCTCGCGCGCGCGGCCTGGGAAGCCGGCCCCCAGCGATTGATCGTGCCTTCACGGTTTCTTCGCGCAGCGGGGAGATTCCTCTGCTCTCGCCACGAGGTTGCACGGCTTCCAGGCGTCGCGTTGTGGCCAACGGCGCTCGCGGCGGCATCCGTGCGGTGCCTTGACGGTTTCTTGGCGTGTTCCTCATCGACACCGGTTGCGCGCCGATTGATCGCGGCTTCACGGATTCTTCGCACGCGCGCGGACAACTGCTGCCCGTGAGGTTGGCCGAAGGGTCATCCGCTCTTCACCACCGCCTCATCCAGCGACCTAGCGTGCCTGCCGTCAGCAAGGGCAACCAGCAGCCCCGACTACCTCAGAACCCACCAACCAAGAGAACTGCAATGGTCCGGCACTCCCTCCTCCGTGGTCTCGCGATCAGCATCGGGCTCGCCCCGATCGCCGCGGCACAGACCGTCGTCACGATCAACGCCAACATCTCGACCTCCACGACGTGGACGGCGAACAACGTCTACTCGCTGTCGGGCGACATCTACGTGCTGCCCGGCGCGACGCTGACGATCGAGGCAGGCACGGTCATCGCGAGCCTCAACGACAGCACGCTCGCCGTCTGCCGCGGCGCCCAGATCCTCGCCAACGGCACGCGCACGGCGCCGATCATCTTCACGTCGGACAACGACCGCGCCACGTGGACCAACGGCAATCCGGCGACGGGCACGTACCGCCAGTCGGCGAACAACGAGTGGGGCAACCTCACGATCATGGGCGCTGGCTACATCTCGGAGAACCAGGTCGGCACCAACACGGCCGCCCCGAGTGCCAGCAACTACGCCGACATGGAAGGCTTGAGCCCGTCCAACACGGCGCTCAACGACTACGGCGGCGGCAACGACAACGACGACAGCGGCAACCTGTCGTACTGCTCGTTCCGCTATGGCGGCCGCACCAGCGCCCCGAACGTCGAGCTCAACGGCCTGTCGCTCGGCGGCATCGGCCGCAACACCGAGATCTCGCACATCGAGATCCTCAACAACCTCGACGACGGCATCGAGATCTGGGGCGGCACGGTCAGCCTCAAGAACTTCAGCATCTGGAACATCGGCGACGACAGCCTCGACGTCGACCAGGGGTGGCGCGGCAAGGCGCAGTTCGGCCTGATCGTCCAGGGCTACAGCGGCGTCGGCGCGCAAGGCTCGGGCTTCGGCGACAACGCCCTCGAGCTGGATGGCGCCGAGCTGTGCAGCTACCAGCCGACGACCACGGCGTCGCTCTACAACCTGACGATCATCGGCGCGCCGCACCCGACCAACGGCTCGACGGCCGGCGACCACCTGACGGCCTGGCGCGACAACGCCAACGTCCAGATCCGCAACAGCATCTTCATGGACGCCGGTGACAACGTCGTCAACAACGACATCACCGACGGCGAGAACGGCAACCTCGGCTACGGCTGCAACAGCACGACGACCTGGGCCGCGCGCTGGACGACCCCGTACACGACGACCTCGACGGTCAATCCGTTCGCCAACCCGGCCGCCGCGTACACGGCGCAGACGAGCGGCAACCTGATCGACTTCCAGGACAACGTCTTCTTCAGCAACCTGCGCACGAACGCCTACGTCGAGGCCAACGCCCGCGGCGTCTTCACGCCGGGCGCCGGTTCGGCCAACGCGAACAACGCCATCGTCACCAGCTCGCCGATCACGTCGATCACCCGCGGCGCCGCGGTCTTGACCAACGGCACCAACACGACCTCGCCGGTCACGTTCCTCGATCCGACGCCGGCCAACGGCGCGCTGACCGCGGTCGGCTTCGCGCCGAACGATGGCTTCTTCACCTCGGCCAAGTTCCGCGGCGCCTTCGCCCGTGGCAACAACTGGCTGAGCGGCTGGTCGGCCGTCGCCCGCTTCGGCCTGACGAGCAACAGCCAGGCCAACGTCGACCTCGGCAGCAGCCGTCCGGGCCTGAACGGCGTCCCGGTCCACTACACGACCGGCACCTGGGCGTCCGGCACGCAGGTCACGCTCGCGGTCGACAACATCGACCCGAACCTGAACATCGGCATCAACGTGTTCGGCGCGCTGCCGTTCGGCCTGCCGATCTTCGGCGGCACGCTCGTGCCGAGCCCGGACGTGGTCACCGTCGTCGTCGGCGCCGGCGGCACGGCCCAGCTGGGCCCGTTCACGATCCCGGCCGGCCTCTCGGGCCAGGCGTTCTACACGCAGTGGGCGGCCTTCGACCTCGGCTTGCCGAGCAGCGAGTTCGCCTTCTCCAACGCGCAGCTGCACATCCTGCCCTGACCCATCGGACAGCGCCGGATCACGCCCGTGGCAGGCGGTGGCTTCGGCCGCCGCCTGCCTCGGGTCGTTACGGACGACACCTCCGCCAGCAACGATGAAGACGTACTCGCAACAGCCTTGGAAGGCCCTTCTCGGGGTCTTCTTCGTCGCTTGTTCGGGTGACGGCGCGACGCAACCGGTCGAGAAAGCCGCCCCGTCGCCGGCCGTCGCGAGCCTCGCGGCGGCGCCGGCCGAGCCGCTGCCGTCGAGCCAGCGCG
>JBEITC010000293.1:0-5175 GCA_040375075.1 Planctomycetota bacterium
GCACTTCGGGGTCGCGCCGGAGCGCGGCCTCGCCACCACCGAGGTCGATGCCCGGCGCGCGCGCTTTGGCCCCAACCGCCTGCCGCAGCCGCAGCGGCCGACGCTGTTCGCCTTGCTGCTGCGGCACCTGCGCAGCCCCCTGCTGTACGTGCTCGGTGCTGCGGCGCTGCTGGCGCTGCTTCTCGGCGACCGCGCCGATGCGTTCTTCATCCTGCTCGTCGTCGCGCTCGACGCGACGATCGGCGTCTGGCAGGAAGCGCGCGCCGAACGGCACGCCGCCGACCTGCAGCGATTGCTGCCGCTGCGCGCGCGCGTCCGCCGCGCCGGCGCGGTCACCTTGCGCGATGCCGAAGACCTCGTCCCCGGCGACGTCGTGCTGCTCGAGTCGGGCAACCGCGTGCCCGCCGACGTGCGCCTGTGCGCCACCGCCGACCTCGCCATCGACGAAGCGCCGCTGACCGGCGAGTCGACCCCGGTGACGAAGGGCGACGCGCCCCTGCCGGCGACCACGCCGGTCGCCGATCGCCGCTGCATGGCGTTCGCCGGCACGACGGTGCAGCGCGGCCGCGGCGAAGGCGTCGTCGTCGCCACCGGCGCGCGCACCGAGGTCGGCGGCATCGCCACCGCCGTCGCCGCCACCGCCGCACAGCCGCCACCGCTGGCGCTGCGCATGCAGCGCTTCGCGCGGCACGTCAGCGTCGCCGTCGTCGCCGCGAGCGTGGTCGTCGCCACGGTGTCGCTGCTGCGCGGCCAATCGGCGCACGACGTGCTCTTCCTCGCCGTGGCGCTGGCCGTGTCGGCGATCCCCGAAGGCCTGCCGGCGGCAGTCACGGTGGCGCTGTCGATCGCCACGCTGCGCATGAGCAAACGCGGCGTCATCGTCCGCCGCCTGCCCGCGGTCGAAGGCCTCGGCAGCTGCAGCCTGATCGCCAGCGACAAGACCGGCACGCTGACGGTCAATCGCCAGACCGTGCGCCGCATCGCGCTGCCCGGCGGCGAGCACGTGCACATCGGCGGCGAAGGCCATGCCGGGATCGGCGCCGTGACGACCGACACCGGCGAACCGCTGGCCGCCGACGTCGCCGCGCGCGTGCACGACCTCGCCGTCGCCGCGGTGCACTGCAGCGAAGCGACGTGGACGGCCGCGGCCGGCGAGTGGACGCACGAAGGCGATCCGGTCGACGTCGCGTTGCTGGCGTTCGCGCACAAGGCCGGCGCAGCGCCGGCGGCGGCGCGCAGCGGCGTCACCGTGCTGGCGCGCGTGCCGTTCGAGTCCGAGCGCGCGTTCGCGGCGGCTTGCGTGCAGCACGGCGACGGCCGGCGCGTGGTGTGCGTGAAGGGCGCGCTCGAGCGGTTGCTGCCGCAGTGCGCGTCGATGCGCACGGCGGCCGGCGTCGTGCCGATCGACCGCGCGTTGCTCGAGCAACAGGCGCACGAACTGGCGAGCAGCGGCCACCGTTTCCTGCTGGTGGCGACGGCGGAGGTCGCGGCCGGCGCGCCGACGCCGTTCGCCAGCGTGGCAACCGGCGCTCGCTTCGGCGACGCCACCGCCGCGACCGCGGCAGGCAGCGGCGGCGCCGTCCAACACGCCGCCACGGCCGGATCCAAGGTCTTGGCTGCCCGCGCTGGCGAACCCGGCGCCACAGCCGCACGCGCGGCGTCGGACGCCGACGCTGGCGCTGGCGCCCCCGTGGCAACGGGCGTCACCGACGACGCGCTGCCGCCGCTGACGGTCGAAGGCCTCGTCGGCTTCCTCGATCCGCCGCGGCCGCGCGCCAAGGACGCGATCGCGCGCTGCCGCGCGGCCGGCGTCGCGGTGGTGATGGTGACCGGCGACCATCCGCGCACGTCGTTCGCGATCGCGCGCGAACTCGGGCTCGCCGACGACGAACGCCAGATCGTCACCGGCAGCCAGCTGGCCGCGGCCGCCGACGACGACGCGGTCGACGCGCTGTGCGCCCGCGGCCGCGTGTTCGCGCGCATCGCGCCGCTGCAGAAGCTGCAGCTCGTGCGCAGCTTCCAGCGCCTCGGCCACGTCGTCGCGGTGACCGGCGACGGCGTCAACGACGCGCCGGCCCTGCGCGCCGCCGACATCGGCGTGGCGATGGGCTCCGGCGCCGACGTCGCCAAGGACACGGCGCCGCTGCTGCTGACCGACGACGACCTCGCGTCGTTGGCCGCGGGCGTCGAGCAGGGCCGCTACGCCTACGACACCATCCGCAAGGTCGGCTGGCTGCTGCTGTCGACCGGCCTCGCCGAGATGCTGACGCTGCTGGCCGCGGTGGCGCTCGGCCTGCCAGCGCCGCTGACGGCGCTCCAGCTGCTGTGGCTCAACCTCGTCACCAACGGCATCCAGGACGTGGCGCTGGCGTTCGAAGGCGGCGAGCCGGCGGCGATGCGGCGGCCGCCGCGACGCAAGGACGAAGGCTTCTTCGACCGCTCCATGCTGCGGCAGGTCGCGCTCGCCGGCGGCGCGATGGCAGCGCTCGGCGTCGGCTATTGGTGGTGGCTGCTCGCCGCCGGCCACGAGGTCGGCGCGGCGCGCAACCAGCTGCTGATGCTGTTCGTGCTGCTCGAGAACGTGCACGTGCTCAACTGCCGCTCCGAACGCAGCTCGGCGTTCGCCGTGCCGTGGTCGCGCAACGTGCCGCTCGCCTTCGCCGTGCCGCTCGCCTTCGCCGTGCACGTGCTGGCGATGCACGCGCCGTGGCTGCAAGGCCTGCTCGGCATGGCGCCGCTGTCGATGGCCCACTGGCTCGAGCCGCTGGCGCTCGCCGGCGTGCTGCTGGTCGTCGTCGAAGCCGGCAAGGCGTTGCGACGTCGGAGCGAGCGGCGCGCCGCGGGTGCGCCGGCGGGCTGAGCGCGCAGGGTGCGGGGCGCTCGTGGGTGTCAGAGCACCATGGAGCATGCGGCGAACGACCAGCGCACAGCGGTCGCGACGTGACGTGCTCGGCGCTCGGTCCGCGACGCGTCGTCTGCCAGGGCGAGCGCCACGCCAGCGATGGGCGCGTCGCCGTGTTCCGCGCGAGGTTCCGTCCCGGCGGGACGACGCGCTGGCGAACGCCGTCCCTGACGACGCCTTGACGCCCCACCCACGCCAGCTTTGGCCACCACCGCGGCCCCGGGTATAGCTGCGCCCTTCGATGGGCCTCTCCTCGCTCGACCTCGTCCTGCTCTGCGTCTACATGCTCGGCACGGTCGCGTTCGGCCTGTGGATGGGCCGCGGCCAGAAGAGCGCCAGCGACTACCTGCTCGGCGGCCGCGACCTGCCGTGGTGGACGCTGCTGCTGTCGATCGTCGCCACCGAGACCAGCACCGCGACGTTCTTGAGCGTGCCGGGCATCGCCTACGCCGCCAAGTTCGGCACCGGCGACCTGCGCTTCCTGCAGCTGCCGCTCGGCTACATCGTCGGCCGCACCATCGCCGCCTACACGCTGGTGCCGATGTACTTCCGCGGCGAACTGTTCACCGCGTACGACGTGCTGCGGCACAAGAGCGGCCCGGCGGTGCGCACACTGGCGAGCGGCCTGTTCTTGGTGACGCGCACGCTCGCCGACGGCCTGCGCCTGTACCTGACCGCCGTCGTGCTGCAGACGATGTTCGGCTGGTCGCTGCCGGTCGCCGTGATGCTGACGAGCCTCGGCACGCTGGCGTACACCGTCGTCGGCGGCATCAAGGCCGTCGTCTGGACCGACGTCGCGCAGTTCTTCGTCTACATGGCGGGCGCGTTCGCGGCGCTGTTCGTGATCGGCGGCAAGGTCGACGGCGGCCTTTCGCAGATCGCCAGCGACGCGGCGGCGAACGGCCGGCTGCAGGCGTTCGACTTCGGCCTCGACTTCAGCACGCCGTACACCTTCTGGGCCGGCCTGCTCGGGGGTGCTGTGCTGACCATCGGCAGCCACGGCGTCGACCAGATGATCGTGCAGCGTTACCTCAGCGCCCGCAGCCTGCGCGACGCGCAGAAGGCGCTGCTGTGGAGCGGCCCGCTGGTGTTCGTGCAGTTCGCGCTGTTCCTCGCCATCGGCCACGGCCTCGCCGCGTTCTACGCCGCCAACCCGCCCGCACAGCCGTTTGGCAAGGGCGACGCCGTGTTCGCCGACTTCCTCGTCCACCACCTGCCGATCGGCCTCGTCGGCCTCGTGCTCGGCGCGGTGTTCTCGGCGGCGATGTCGACGCTGTCGAGTTCGCTGTCGGCCTCGGCGGGTGCGCTGGTCAACGACTTCCTGCTGCCGGCGACCGGCCATACACCCGACTCGCCGTTCGCGCTGCGCGCCGCCAAGCTCGCCACCGTGCTGTTCGCCGGCCTGCAGATCGCCGTCGGCATCAGCGGGCTCGGTGGCGGTCAGGCGGTCGTCAGCCAGGTGCTCGCGATCGCGACGGTGACGACCGGCGTGATCCTCGGGCTGTTCGTGCTGGCAGCGCGCGGCGTGGCGCCGGGTGCGTCGTTGGCCGGTCTGTGTGGCGGCGTCGTGGCGATCGGCATCGTGGTGTTCGGCCTGGAGGCGTGGGGCGTGAAGCTCGCGTGGCCTTGGCACGGGTTGGTGAGCTGTGGCGCGACGGTGGCGGTGGGGTTGGTGGCGGGGCTTGCCTTGCGAACGCGGCGGGCCTGAGACGTCCGCCCCCCGTTCCACGGCAGTGATGGGACGGCGCCGTCCACGCGTTGCCGCGACAACTTCGTGGCGCGCAGTGACGCGCGGGGAGCAATCCCATCCGACCCAAGCCCGCTATCCTCCCGCGCCATGCGCCTGCTTCGCCTCGCCGTCGCCGCCATGCTCGTTGCTGCGCTCGCGGCCCAACAAGACCCCACGCGCACGCCCAACGCGCTCACGTACCACTTGAGGAAGAATGAATTCAGCACCCACGCCCCGTTTCACGCTTGCTGTCCGCCCAGCCCCCATAAGCTGATTGACGGTCTCCTTGCCGCCGGCTTTCGACCCCGCATCCGAGGACGCATCATTCTCGCCCTCGTCCTCCCCGTCTTCTGCGTCCTCCTCATCTGACTCGGCAGGCTTTTTTACACTGCCCTTCCCAGCACTCTTCTCCTCCTCCTCCTCGTCTGACTCGACAGGCTTCTTGACACTGCCCTTCCCAGCACCCTTGGTGCTCTCCTCATCCCCGCCAGCCTGAAACCCTGACTCAGCAGACTCATTTTCGTCGGCGCCGCGTTCCGATGCC
>JBEITC010000022.1:0-18592 GCA_040375075.1 Planctomycetota bacterium
GCTGCTCGCCTTGCGGGCAGCTCAGGCGCCCAGCGGGCGCGGAGCCGCCGCAGCGGGCTGGCGGCTTCTTGCGCACGCGGTCGTTCCCCGCGTTGCGGCGGCGACCCAGCAACCGGGTGAGCCGAGCTGCTCGCCTTGCGGGCAGCTCAGGCGCCCAGCGGGCGCGGAGCCGCCGCAGCGGGCTGGCGGCTTCTTGCGCACGCGGTCGTTCCCCGCGTTGCGGCGGCGACCCAGGCAATCGGGTGAGCCGCGCTGCCCGCCTTGCGGGCAGCTCAGGCTCACCGCGTGACGATCTCGTCGACGCCCGGAACCGAGCTGGCCTGCATCAGGCCGAAGCGGCCGACGTGACCGAGCTTCGTCTGGTTGCTCGAGTAGTTCACGTACGGATCATTCTGGTTGTAGTTCCAGACGGTGCGATCGATGAAGTCCTGGATGCCCATCAGGTCGCGAGCGAACGCGTTGTTGCGGCCATCGCTGCGACGGCGCAGTTCGCCGAAGAACTGGTTCTTCTGGTGGCGGCTTTCGAGCGACGAGACCGACTGGATCTCGCGCTGCTCGCCGCTGCGGTAGGTGTCCTTGCCGTCGAGGCCGAAGACGGAGCAACCGGCGAGCGGCAGCAGGGTGAGGACGAGTGCGAACTGGCGCATTGGTCGTGCGAAGGAGGGGTCTGAGGGGTCACACCGCGGGGAGAGAGCGGTGCGAGGGGCGAGACGCTAGCCAGCCCCCCTACAGCCTGCAACCGGGAAGTCTTCATCTTGCCGGCCGCGGCAGACAGGCTTCCCCGCGCCCGCGGCGCGCGGCTAGCCTGCCGCGCCATGCTGCCGCCGTCGGACGCCCACGCTCCAGCGCCCCGCGGCCTTGGCGTCTTCGGCGGCTCCTTCAATCCGCCCCACGCGAGCCACCGTCGGCTCGTCGAGGCTGCCTTGGCGCAACTGCCGATCGACCGGCTGCTGGTGATCCCAACGGGCGACCACCCGCTCAAGCGCGGCGACGACATGGCGCCGGCCGCCGACCGCTTGGCGATGTGCCGGCTGGCCTTCGGCGACCAGCCGGGCGTGGCCGTCGATGATCGGGAGCTGCGCCGCCCCGGCCGCTCGTTCACCGTCGACACGCTGGCCGAACTCGCCGCCGAGCACCCAGGCCGACGGCTGTTCTTCCTGATCGGCAGCGACAACCTTGCCATCCTGCCGCAATGGCGCGAGCCGGCGCGCATCTGCGAACTGGCGACGCTCGCCACGTACCCGCGCCTCGGCCATCCCGTCGACGCTGCGGCATTGGCCGCGCTGCCGTTGCCGCCGGCGGCGCGCGCCGCCGTCGCCGCGCACGTGCTCGACCTGCCGGCCGACGCCGTTGCGTCGAGCGACCTGCGGGCGCGCTGGCGCCGTGGCGAACGAACGCTGCCTGAAGTGGCGCCCGCAGTGCGCGACTACCTCGCCGCGCACGGACTGTACGCATGACGCCGTGGCCGGCGTGGTCTGCGGCAGCCATGGCGACGGTGCTGCTCGGCGTCGGCGTGATGGTCCAGCGCCATGTTGGCGGCTGGCTGCCGCTCGACGCGCCCGGCCCCGGCCGCAAACAGCTCGGCCGTCCGATCCCTCTCGCCGGTGCGCTGCTCGCGCCGCCGCTGCTGCTGTGGATGCTGTGGGACCCGTTCTGGCCGGGCGACCGCCTCGGCGCTGTGGCCGTCGCGCTGGCGGCGCTGATCGGCTGGCTCGACGACCGCCGCAAGGCGCATGGCGACGGCCTGGATTGGCGCAGCAAGGCGCTCGGCCTCGCGGTGGTCGCCGGCCTCGCGGCCGCGTCGACGTGCGATCCGACGCACGCGCCGGGCAGATGGCTGGCGCTCGCTGGCTTCGCGTTCGTCTTCGTCAACGCGTTGAACTTCCTCGACAACCAGAACGGCGTCGCCGCGGCGATGGCGGCGGCGACGCTGGTCGCGGCAGGCGGCGGCGGCATCGGCGCGTTCGCGCGCAACGACTGGACGGCGGCCGCCGCGGCGACGGCGCTCGCCTTCCTGCCGTGGAACTGGCCGCGCGCGCGGCTGTTCCTCGGCGACGCTGGCGCCTACGCGCTCGGCACCGCGGCGGCGATCGCGGTCTGTGCCGGGCTGCACCATGGACCTTCGGCGCTTTGGCTGGCGGCCGTGCCGCTCGCGGACTTCGCGCAGGTCGTCGCGGTCCGACTGTGGCTCGGGCTGCCGCCGTGGGTCGGCGACCGCCGACACCTCACCCACCGCGCGCTGGGCGTCGGCGTGCCGGCGTGGGCATTGGCGCCAGCGTTCGCCGCCGCGGCATGGGCGCTGGCGCAACTCGCCTGAGCGAACGTCGCCGGGGCTACTTCACGTCCCGCATCGTGCGCAGCGTGGCGAGCCGGTCCTCGGCGACGCCGGGTTCGGCCTGCAGCCAGTCGATCTGCGCGTCGCGCCGCGCCACCCATGCGGCACGGTCGGCGGCGCCGGCCGCGCAGCCGAGCGCGCAGGCATGGAACGTCACCGCCGCGGCGAAGCGCGCCACGGCGACGCCAGGCGCGCGCGCCAGGGCTTCCTCGCACGTCGTCGTCGCGGCGACGAGTTGGGCTTGCTGCAACTGCGCGAACGCGAGCATCGCGCGGCCTTCCGCTGGCGGCGACGGCAGCGCGTCGATGGCGCGCAGCACCGGATCGACGCCGGCGGCCGGATCGAACGCGACCGCTGCGGCGACGAAGCGGGCAGCCGCCGTGTCGGCATGGTCTGCGGCCAGCGTCGCGGCGAAACCCTTGGCGCGGTCGTGCTCGCCGTTGCGCTCGGCGGCCTGCCACGCGCGCAGCAGGTCGTCGGCGTCGCGCGTCGTCGCGTGCGCGGCTTCGGCGAGGTTCGCCGCCGGAGCCAACAGGTCCGCAGGCGTCTTGCCGGACGCGGCGCCGTCCTCGTGGAGGCGCAGGAGCATGCGCGCGCCGAACGACTGCTCGGCCGCCGCCGCGCCCGGCTCCAGCGCGCGATCGAGGAAGAGCTCGCGGGCGCGCTCGGGCCGACCGCGGGCGAACTCGATGCGCGCCTCGGCGAAGCGCAGCGCCCGGTCGGTCCCGTGGTCGGGCTCCTTGTGCAGTTGCGCGACGTAGCGCGACAAGCTGCCGAGGTCGAGCGGATCCGATGCGATGGCGGCGTCGATGTCCGCGAGCAACACGGCGCGCTGCTCGTCGCGCTCGCGGGCCGCGGCCCAACGCTGCGCGACGTAGCCGGCGATGGCCAGCGCCAGCACGCCGGCGACGAGGAAGATGGCGGCGCGGCCGCGCGCCGGAGCGGCAGGTGACGGACTCATGCGATCTTCACCGCGATCATGGTGACGTCGTCCTCGGCGCGACCGCCGTCGAGGTGCGCGACGAGCGCCCGATCGACCTCGCGCAGCACGCCGTCGGCCGAACGCTCGCGCGCCTTGCCCAGCACCGCGGCGAGGCGCTCGGCGCCGAACACCTCGCGCGATGGCGACTGCGCTTCGTCGACGCCGTCGGTGTGCAGGAACAGCACGTCGCCCGCCTGCAGCGCCACCGGCGCGCTGGCGTGGTAGACCTGCTCGCCGACGACGCCGAGCACCATGCCCGTCTTCTCCAGCACCTCGACGCCGCCGGCGCGCACCAGCACCAGGCCAGGGTGACCGGCGTTGACGTACTGCAGCGTGCGCTTGGCCGGATCGACGACGACGAGCAGCATCGACATGAAGTTGCCGGTCTCGACGCTCTGCGACAGCCGGTCGTTCATGCGCGTGACGATCGCCGCGAGGTCGTCGACCAGTTCCAGGTAGCTGCGCAGGGCGGCCTGCACCGCGTGGTTCAACAGCGCGGAGCCGACGCCGTGGCCGGTGACGTCGCCGACCATGACCGCGAGCCGGCCGTCGGACAGGGGCACGATGTCGTAGCTGTCGCCGGACGCCTGCTCGGCAGCGACGTAGCGCAGCGCCACCTGCAGGCCGGGCACGTCCTTCGGCACCGGCGGCAGCAGGTGCTGCTGGATGCGGCGCGCGATCTCGACGTCCTTCTCGAGCTTGACCTTGGCCAGCGAGTCGGCGTGCAGGCGGGCGTTCTCGACCGAGATGGCGAGCTGCGCCGAGATCGCGCCGAACAGCGCCAGGTCGCGGCCGCTGAACTCGCGGCGGACGGCGCGCGAGTCGACGTAGATGACGCCGACCGTGCGGTTGCGCGCGCGCATCGGCGCGCACATCACGGCGCGCAGCTTGAGGTCGTAGACCGACTGGCCGACCTCGAGCGCCTCCCGGTCGGACTGCACGACCGACTTCACGGCGGAGCCCTCGTCGAGGCATCGACGCACGAGGCTGTGACTCCACTGCAGGTCGCCGCCGATCGCGTTGCCGTCGCGATCCTGCGCGACGCGCACCTCGAGCGCGTCCGGGTCGTCGCCGAGCAGCAGCAGGGCGCGCTCGGCGCGGGTGACCTGCAGCGAACGGTCGACGATGTCGCGCAGCACCGTGTCGAGGTCGATGTTCGCGGTGACGGCGGCGATCGTGTCGAGCAGGATCTGCAGGGAGTGCGAGTCCTCGGCGGCGTCGCCGGTGAGGATCGTCGACGGCTCCTCCACGCGCGCCGACCGGGCCGCCGGCGCGGGCTTCGCCGGCTCACGCCGCCATGGCCAGTTCCACGTCATGGGATCGACTCTAGCCCCTGCCCGGCGCGGGCGCACGGACTTCGAATCGTTGCGCATGGCCGCGCGGCTCGCCAGAATCGGTGGCGCTTCCACCATCCCCGCACGCGCCGCACGCGCCAACTCCGCCATGAAGATCGACAAGTCCATCCAAGACGACTACGCAACGCTGACGCTGAAGGGCGAGTTCGACACGTTCTACTGCCCGGCCTTGATGCAGGAGGTCGAGTCGCTGGTCGAGCGTGGCATCAGCCTCGTGATCCTGGACCTGTCGCGGGTGAAGTTCATCAACTCGACGGCGCTGGGCGCCGTGATCAAGGCGCACAAGCGCTGCCGCGCCGAGGGCGGCGACCTGCTGATCGCGCAGCCGTCGCCGTTCGTGCGCAACGTCATCAAGAACGTCGGCATCGACACGCTGATCACGCTGCACGACACCGAGGCCGACGCGACCAAGGCGGCGATCAAGATGCTGAACCAGCGCGAGCTGGCCGGCGAGGCCACGGTCGACGACGAGAAGGTGATGATCACGTTCCCCGACGAGACCCGGAACCAGATGATCCCGCGTCAGCAGCTGGTGAAGGGCGCCCCGAAGGTGCTCGTCGCACAGATGGCGAACGTCGACGACACGCGCGCCCAGTTCACCTGGAACGGCAGCAAGCTCGGCATGTCGAGCGAACTCGGCAAGTCGCTGTTCTTCGCCAACAGCGACATGCACCTCAAGTTCCAGATCAAGATGATCAAGCGCAGCTTCTTCGACATCGACGCCACCGTCGACGCCGTCGAGGCGGCCGGCGACGGCCTGCGCATCACGGCGCGCTTCAAGAACGTCGCCGACGGCGACCGCGAAGCCCTGTCGCAGTTCGCCACCGACATGGCCTACTTCAAGCGCCAACTGCCCGGCACGAAGTGAGCCGACGCGGCGCGGGTCGCAAGACGGCACCGCGCAGCGCACAGGCCCCGCAGGCGCGCGACCTTGGTGAACGACAACGTCGCCGCGCCCAGGACGCAGCAGGAAGCCAAGCCTGCCGAAGGCGAGTTCGGCGCAAGCGCGACACAGCGCGCTCGGAGTGATGGCGCTCGAGAACGGGCATGAAGCACCCGCGCGCCAGCTAGCGCCTAGATCGAGCCGGCACCTTGATCGAGCCAGCAATGCCGTCGCGCCAGAAATGGGGCAACGCGCCGGCTGTGGCAACGCAACGGCTGTGGCCGCGGCAGCGCGGCGCCGAGGACGAGCGCCCGAAGTGGATCCACCAATGCGTGGATCCAGCGTGGATCAGCCGACGCGGAACTTGCCCGCGCGCTTGATCTTCCGCTTGATGACCTTGCGGCCAGCTGCAGTCTTGCTGCGGGTGCGGAAGCCGACCTTCTTGAGACGCTTGACCTTGGAACGACGGACCTTGAGCTTCATGGCAACGGACGCGCCGACGGCGCGGGAATCGCGCCGCCATCAGATGGCGGGGCGGGGACAGTAGCGAGGCGGCGCGGAACGGTCAAACTTCCGGCGGCACCTCGGTCGTTGCGGCCCCCCGCCGCCGCCGGCATCGTGCGCCCATGCGCATCCTGCTGGTGAGCCACGGCCTGCCCCCCGACAGCGTCGGCGGCGTCGAACAGCACGTCGACGGCCTCGCCCGCGCCCTGGTCGCAGCCGGCCATGCGGTCGAGATCTACGCGCGCGAAGGCGGAGCCGGCCGACCGCAAGGCGACGTGCGCGTCGAGCGCACCGGCAATCCACAGGTCGCGCGGGTCGCCTACCGTTGGGAGAACGTCCACGACCTGACGACGATGTACACGTCGCCGCCGATGGCCGACGCGCTGCGGGCCTTCCTCGCCGACCGCGCCGCCGCCGGCGCCCGGTTCGACGTCGCCCACGTCCACCACCTGACCGGGATGTCGACCGACAGCCTGGGCGTGCTCGCCGAGGCGGGCGTGCCGACGGTGATGACGCTGCACGACTATTGGCTGTTCTGCCCGCGCGGCCAGATGTTCCACCACCGCGAGGAAGCCTGCGAGACGGCGACGATCGAGCGCTGCACCGGCTGCCTGTCGTCGACGTTCCCCTGGTGGGTGAACGCCGAGAACGGCGCCGAACGGGTCGGCGCCGTGCACGATCGCGCGCGCGCCGCGCTGGCGCTGCCGCAGCGGCTCGTGGTGCCGAGCGCGCGGGCGCTGCCGCCGTTCGAGGCGCTCGGCGTGCCGCGCGAGCGCTTCGCCGTGGTCGAGAACGGCGTCGACGTCGAATCGCTGCTCGAACTGCCCGCGCCCGCGGTCGGGCCGGGGCCGCTGCGCGTCGGCTACTTCGGCACCGTGATGCCGAGCAAGGGGCTGCACGTCCTGCTCGACGCGGTCGCGCGGCTGCCGCAGGGCGCCGTGCGACTGGCGATCCACGGCAACGTCGTGCCCTACCACGGCGACCAGAGCTACGCGACGAAGTGCTTCCAGCGACTGCGGCCGCAGGACGACGTGCACTACCACGGCCCTTACGGCCTCGGCGACCTGCGGCGCCTGCTCGCCGAAGTCGACGTGCTGGCCGCGCCCGCCTTGTGGCACGAAGCGTTCGGGCTGACGGTGCGCGAAGCGCTCGCCGCTGGTCGCCCCGTGCTGGTGAGCCGCATCGGCGGCCTGCAAGACGCGGTCGAGGACGGCGCCCAGGGCTACGTGCTGCCGCCTGGCGACGTCGACGCGTGGGCCGCCGCCCTGCAGCGGCTCGCCGCCGACCCGCGCGAGGTGCGGCGCTTGGCCGCCCACACCCGCAGCCGCGCCCGCGGCTTCGACGCCATGGCGGCGGACCTGCTGGCCGTCTACGCCGAGGCCCGGCGCGACGCTGGCAGCCGGCAACCTTGACCGCACCGGGGCCTCGGCCCTAGGCTTCTCGCCCCCTTTTCGGGCCAGGGCTCCGGCTACCGCCGGCGCTCCGGCGCGCGCACGGACCCACGATGACGGACACGGCCCCCTTCCCCTCGCTCGATCCGACGGCCCTGCTGGCTGGCGACCTCACTCCGACCAAGCTCGACGCGTTCCGCGCCGCGGTCTTCCAGTCGGTCGACACGCTGCAGCAGCTCCGCGACTGGTTGTCGGATCCGCGCGCGAAGGGCACCGCCCGCGGCGTCGCGATGTGGGCGCTCGGTCGCCACGAAGACGCCGTCGCGCTGCTTTCGGCTGACAAGGGCAACCCGGTCGTCGTCTGCTGCCTCGCCAGCAGCCTCGGCGCGCTCGGCAAGCTCGACGACGCCGCCAAGCTGTTGACGCGCCGCGAGAGCGACGCGGCGCAGGCGATCGTCTGGCTGCGCGCGCTGGATGGCCAGAGCGCCGCCGACCGCCTCGCCAAGGACCTCGACAAGCTCAAGGGCCTGCTGTCGCCGGCCGACGTGAAGTACTTCGAGGGCCGCGCGCTCGAGCTCGACCACGACATCGGCGGCGCGATCGCGTGCTACGACGAAGTGCTCGCGTCCGACGTCAACCACAAGCAGGCGATGTTCCGCCTGGCGTTGAACGTCGACCTGCGCGGCGAGGACGAGGAGGCGCGCGAACTGTACGAGCGCGCGCTGATGGCGCCGCCGGTCAACGTCGCGTGCGTCGTCAACCTCGGCATCCTGTACGAGGACATGGGCAACTACCGCCGCGCGATGCAGTGCTTCGACCTCGCGCTGCAGGCCAACCCGGACAACTCGCGCGCCCGCCTGTTCCGCCGTGACGCGGCCGCCGCGCTCAACATGTACTACGACGAGGACCAGGAGCGCCGCGACGACAAGCGCAACAAGCTCCTGCGCACCCCGATCAACGACTTCGAGCTGTCGGTGCGCAGCCGCAACTGCCTCGCGAAGATGAACATCCGCACGCTCGGCGACCTGGTGAAGAAGACCGAGGCCGAGCTGCTGAGCTACAAGAACTTCGGCGAGACGTCGCTGACCGAGATAAAGGAGATCCTGAAGAACAAGGGACTCCGCCTCGGCATGACGGCCGACGAGCTGATGAGCAAGGACCTCGGCGAGATGTCCGAGCCGGCCGTCCGCACGGAGGAGCAGCCGGACCCGAACAGCCCGGACCCGTCGCGTCGCCCGATCAGCGAGCTCGACCTGTCGGTGCGCAGCCGCCGCATCGTCGACCTGCTCAAGATCCGCACGATCGGCGACCTCGCGCAGAAGACCGAGGCCGAGCTGCTCGCCTGCCCGAACTTCGGCCAGACGTCGCTCAACGAGATCAAGACGAAGCTCGACGAGTTCGGCCTGTCGCTGCGCGGCTGATCCGGCCGCATGTACGACCACCTGCTCGGGGAAGTCGTCGAGAAGCTGACCTCGCGCGCCGTCATCCGGTGCGCGGGAGTCGGCTACGAAGTGCGCATCAGCCTGACGTCGGCGAGCGCGCTGAAGGTCGGCCAGCAGTGCCAGGTGTTCACCGTGCTGCACGTGGTCGACGGCGTGCCGACGCTGCTCGGCTTCGCCAGCCGCGCCGAGCGCGAGCTCGCCCGCAAGCTGCTGGCCGTCTCCGGCGTCGGCCCGTCGATCGCACTGGCGCTGCTCAGCGTGCTCGCCCCCGCCGAGTTGGCGCACGCGATCACTCGCGGCGACACCGGCGCGCTGAAGGCGGTGAAGGGCGTCGGCCAGAAGACGGCCGAGCGGCTGTGCCTCGAGTTGCGCGACGCCATGGCGAAGCTGGACCTCGGCCCGGCCGACGCCAGCGGTCGCCCGCTGCCGGGCCAGGAGACCGACGACGCGATCGCGGCGCTGGTCACGCTCGGGTACGCCGAGAAGGACGCCCGCGACAAGGTCGAGAAGGTCCGCCGCAGCAAGGACGCGCCGGCGGCCGGCGACATCGAAGGCCTGGTCAAGGCCGTGCTGCAGATGTGACCCGCGCGGCCGCGCTCAGCGGCCGAGCACGACCAGCAGCAGCTGCACGTCCGCCTGCCGCACGCCGGCGACGCGCGCTGCCTCGCCGAGCGTCAGCGGCCGGCGCTGCTGCAGACGCGCGCGCGCTTCGTTGCTGAGGCCCGTCACCGCGGCGTAGTCGAAGGTCGCGGGGATGCGCCGCTCCTCCATGCGCTTGAGCCGCGCCACCTCCATCGCCTGCCGGTCGATGTAGCCGGCGTACTTGACCTCCGCTTCGACCTCGGCGAGTTCTGCTGGCGACAGGCCGAGCGCATCGAACTGCGCGTCCCAACCGCGCACGTCGTCGACGCCGACCTCCGGTCGGCGCAGCCACTCGGTCAGCGTGCGACCTTCGCGCCGCTGCAGGTCGAGCCACTTGCGCGCCGCGGCGATGCGCTGCTCCTTGCCCCGCACCGCGTCGGCCTGCGCTGCGTCGACGAGGCCCAGCCGTTCCCCGATCGGGGTCAGCCGGCGATCGGCGTTGTCGCTGCGCAGCAGCAGCCGGAACTCGGCGCGACTGGTGAACATGCGGTACGGCTCGGTCGGGTTGACGCGGCACAGGTCGTCGACCATGACGCCGAGGTACGCGGTCGCGCGGTCGAACACGACCGGCTCCTCGCCACGGGCGAAGCGCGCAGCGTTGAGGCCGGCGACGAGTCCCTGCCCCGCCGCTTCCTCGTAGCCACTGGTGCCGTTGATCTGGCCGGCGGCGAACAGACCGCGCAGGCTCGCGACCTGCAGGTCGCCGCGGATCTGGTCGGTGAGCACGTAGTCGTATTCGACGGCGTAGCCGGGCCGCAGCACGACGACGTCCTCGAGCCCCGGGATCGTGCGCAGGAACTCCTCCTGCACCTCGGCCGGCAGGCTGGTGCTGACGCCATTGGGATAGACCTCGTCGCTGTCGCGCCCCTCGGGCTCGAGGAACACCTGGTGCGAGTCCTGGTCGGCGAAGCGCACGACCTTGTCCTCGACGCTCGGGCAGTAGCGCGGACCCGTGCCCTGGATGCGGCCCTGGAACATCGGCGAGTGGTGCGCGTTGGCGCGGATGATCGCGTGCGTCGCCGGCGTCGTGCGCGTGATCCAGCACGGCAGTTGCCGCACGTCGAGCTTGGCGGTGCGGAACGAGAACGGCTGCGGCGGATCGTCGCCGTGCTGGATCTCGAGCCGCGTGAAGTCGATCGAGCGCCGGCTCAGTCGCGGTGGCGTGCCGGTCTTGTGGCGGCCGAGTCGCACGCCGAAGGCGCGCAGCGACGCGCTGATGGCTGCCGCCGGCGCTTCGCCATGACGACCGCCCGGCGCCTCCCACGCACCCGCGAACAACTTGCCGCCGAGGAACGTGCCCGTCGTCAGCACGACCGCTGGCGCGTGCAGACGCGCGCCATCCGCGAGCGCGACGCCGGCGACGGCGCTGGCGCTGGCGAGCACTTCGATCGCTTCGCCGGCGACGACCGTCAGGTTCGCCCGCGCGAGCACGCGCGCGACCATCGCGTGGTTGTAGGCATCGCGATCGCACTGCGCGCGCGGCGAGCGCACCGCCGGCCCCTTGCTGGTGTTCAGCATCCGGAACTGGATGCCGGCGGCGTCGGTGACCAGCGCCATCTCGCCGCCGAGCGCGTCGACCTCGCGGACGAGTTGCCCCTTGGCCAGCCCGCCGATCGCGGGGTTGCACGACATGCGACCGATCGCGGCCGGATCGAGCACGACCATCGCGACGCGGCAGCCGAGCCGCGCCGCGGCGCTGGCGGCCTCGACGCCGGCATGGCCGCCGCCGACGACAATGACGTCGAAGTCCCTGGTCACTGCAGGCTACCGCTTACCCGCGGCGCGCCCGGACGGGAAGCCCTGTCAGGCCGCGACCGAGCGGGCGTAGATCGCGCGCAGCAGCAGACGATGGCGGAGGACGTAGGTCCACATGCCGGAAGGATCGGCAGCGCGCGGTCCGCGACTGGAGCCCGCGCCGCGCGCGACCGCTGCAAACGCGCCGCGCCGCGCCTAGACTCCGCCCCATGCCAGCGGCCTCGCCGATTCGCTTCCTGCCCATGCTGCTGCTGCTCGGCGCAGCGGCGGCCCAGGTCCCGCTCGCGGAAGTCGCCAAGCTCGCCGCCGCCCGCGCCGAGCGCTCCCGGCCCGCCCAACAGAAGGCGCTCGAACCCTACCTCGCCGACCTCGCGCTGCCCTACGAGGACAACCGCAAGGTGCTCGACCAGAAGATCGCCGAGGTGACAGCGCTCGGCGACAGCGTCGTGCCGCTGCTGCTGGAGAAGCTGCAACCGGCCGCCGGTGGCGGCGACGCCGCCCGCAACCTCGCCGGCAACTGCCGGCGCGTGCTCGAGAACCTCGATCCGGCGGGTTTCCTGGACGCCTTGGTCGAACTGGCGAATGGTTCGAGCGCCACGGCTCGGGCGGAAGCGATCCGCCTGCTCGGGGCCGCCGCAGCGCCGCAGGCGGCATCGGCGCTCGCCGACCTGATCGACACCGTCGCCGGCGACGAGAAGCGCGTGGTGCTGCGCGCGCTGCAGCGGCAGAAGTCGCCCGCCGCCGCGACCAAGGCTGCGGGCCTGCTCGGCTCGGCCGACCGATCGATCCGCGAGGACGCGCTCGGCTACCTCGCCGCGGCGCGAGCCAGCAGCGTCGCGCCGACGGTCATCGACGCCCTCGCCGCCGAGCGCGAAGCCAAGCTGCTGCCGGCCTACGTCGCCTACTTCGCCGCCGCGACGAAGAGCAGCGAGACGGCCGCGCTGGCCTTGCTGCCGTTGCTCGACCGTGACCGACTCGACTGGCAGGACGCCCGTCGCCTCGTCGCCGCGCTCGCGACGGTGGCGCCGATGGACCACGTGCCGACCACCAAGCGCCTTGGCGCCTTGCTCGACGACGGCGAGCCGTCCTCGCTGTCGGTGCAAGCGGCGGTGACGATGCGCTCGCTTGGCGACAAGACCGGCGTCACCAAGCTCAAGCGCTCGATCGACGAACTGCTGCGCAAGCCGCGCCGCCGCCAGGAGGCGACGCTCTACGACCATCGCGCGAGCCTCAACTACGCCGTCGGCGAGTACGCCGACGCGTACGCCGACTACGAGAAGGCCCTGGAGTTCCAGGACGGCATGGCGATGACGCGCCGCGCCTACATCGGGATGATCAAGTGCGAGGCCCAGCGCAAGCGCGTCGCCAACATGCTCAAGCTGCTGGAGCCTTCGGGGCTGACGGTCGGCGAGATCGAGGCGCTCGGCGCCGACGACCCGGACTTCGCCGAGACGCTGAAGCAGGACAAGGTCCGCCAGGGGCTGCAGGCCCTGGCGAAGAAGCAAGCGCCGCGCTGAGGGCGCCTGTCGGGCCAGCCGCCCGCCCGACGCGCCGGTGGCCCGCCCCGCGCCCCGTCACAGCGCCCCCGCGCCGGTCCGTCTGTCGCCTTGACCCGCCCAAGGGGCAACGCCAAGATGGCCGCCCCTTTTCGCCGCCCGGCTTCCGCCGCTGCGGCCCCGCCGCCTACCGCCCGAGACCCGTTCAAGCCATGGAAGTCCTGGTTGCCGAGACCGGCCCCTGCAGCCGCGCCCTGACCGTCACCGTTCCGTCCGACGCCGTCCAGCAGCACCTGGACCAGATGTTCGCGTCGGCGCAGCAGCAGGTGCAGATCAAGGGCTTCCGGCCCGGCAAGGTGCCGCGCGCCATCGTCGAGAAGAAGTTCGGAGCCCAGATCCTGGCCGAGGCGAAGGAGCAGATGCTCAACCGCTTCTTCGGCGAGGCCTGCCGCACGAAGGACATCAACCCGGTCGGTCGCATCGCGATCGACGAGTTCGAGACGCTCGAGATCAAGCCGGGCGCGCCGCTCACGTTCACCGCCAAGATCGACGTCCGGCCGCAGTTCGAGCTGAAGACCACGAAGGGTCTCGAGGTCGAGGCGTTCGAGGGCGAGGCGAGCGACACCGACGTCGACAACGCGCTGAAGGAAATCGTTCACCAGAAGCGCACGATCCGCGCGACGACCGAGCCCGCGCAGGACGGCGACTTCCTCAAGGCCGACTACTCGTTCCGCGACGCCAGCGGCGCCGAGGTCGCGAGCAAGAAGGGCGTCCAGCTCAACACGCGCCTCGCGATCCACGGCACGAAGGACGACGAGTTCAAGGCCGCCGTCACCGGCGCAACCGCCGGCAAGAAGCTGTCGATCGCGATCGAGTTCCCGGCGAACTTCGAGAAGGAGGCCGTGCGCGGCCAGAAGGGCACGGTCGAGCTGACCGTGCACGAGGTCCTGCGCGTGACGCCGCCGCCGATCGACGACGAGCTGGCCAAGAGCCTCGAGTTCGCCGACCTCGCCGCGCTGCGCGCCGACCTGAAGGGCCGCATCACCGCCGAGAAGCAGCGCCTTGGCAAGCAGCGCCAGGAAGAGCAGCTGCTGACGGGCCTGATCGCCGCCCACGACATCGCCCTGCCGCCGTCGCTCGTCGAGGAGCAGCAGCAGGCGGCGCTGGGCTCGCTCGCCCACCGCATGCAGGAGAACGGCGCCGGCGAGGACGAGATCCGCAAGAAGCTCGAGGAGTCGAAGGACGAGGCCCGGCAGGACGCCGAGCGCCGCGTGCGCCTGTTCTTCCTGATCGAAGCCGTCGCGCGCCAGCAGAAGCTGTTCGTGACCGAGAACGACATGGAGGCCGAGCTGCGGGCGATCGCGCTGGCCAACAGCAACGAGAACGTGCAGTTCACCTCGGCGCAGGCGCGGGAGTTCCTGGAGCAGCAGAACCGCGTCGGCGAGCTGCGCCTGTCGATCCTGGAGCGCAAGGTGCGTGATTTCCTGCGCGAGAACGCCAAGATCGTCGATAAGAAGGGCGCGTGAGCGGAGGCTGGCGGCGGCGACCGGGGCAGATCCTGGTCCAGGCCGCGCTCCGCGACCGCGCACGCACGAACCCGACCGCCGAGCCATGACCATCGCCAACGACTACATCATCCCGTTCGTCATCGAGAAGACCGGCCGCGGCGAGCGCCAGTACGACATCTACAGCCGGCTGCTCGAGGACCGGATCGTGTTCATCGGCTCGCCGATCGACGACGGCGTGGCGAACGCGGTGATCGCCCAGCTCCTGTTCCTGCAGAAGGAGAACAAGAGCCAGGACATCAACCTGTTCCTCAACACGCCGGGCGGCAGCGTGACCGCCGGCCTCGCGATCTACGACACGATCCAGTTCGTCCAGTGTCCGGTCGCCACCTACTGCATCGGCCAGGCGGCCTCGATGGGCGCTGTGCTGCTCGCGGCCGGCACCAAGGGCAAGCGCCACGCGCTGCCGCACTCGCGCATCATGATCCACCAGCCGTGGGGCGGCGTCGGCGGCACGGCGATGGACATCTCGATCCAGGCGGACGAGATCCTGCGCCTGAAGCAGACGCTGAGCGAGATCCTCGGCCGCCACTGCGGCAAGCCCGCCGCCGAGATCAGCCGCGACAGCGATCGCGACTTCTTCATGGGCCCGGCCGAGGCGAAGGCCTACGGCCTGATCGACGAGATCGTCCAGTCCAGCAAGTGAGCAGCAAGTGAGCCGCAAGTGAGCAGTAAGTGAGCGTCGCTGCGCCGCAGTCGCGGCGCGCCGCATGACACGCGCGGCCGGCGAAAGTCGGGCCGCGCCCCGCGCAACAATGCCCGACGACGGGTAGAGTGCCGGGTCCTCCGCCGCACCAGGACCAACATGGCCGCCAAGGGCAAGACCGTCGAGCGCTGCACGTTCTGCGAGAAGTCGCGCCACCACGTGCAGTCGCTGATCTCCGGGCCGCCCGGCATCTACATCTGCAACGAGTGCATCGACATCTGCAACACCATCCTCAAGGAGGAGGACAAGAAGCAGAAGTCGGGGACGAGCAGCGGCACGCCGCCGACGTTCCTGAAGGACCTCGTCATGAAGGACAAGGTCCCTTCGCCCGAGTACATGATGAAGCGCCTGGGCGAGTACGTCGTCGGCCAGGAGCGGGCGAAGAAGGTCCTGTCGGTCGCCGTCTACGGCCACTACCGCCGGCTGCACGCTCGCTTCCACAACCCTGAACTGGAGCTCGAGAAGAGCAACATCCTGCTCGTCGGCCCCACCGGCTCGGGCAAGACGCTGCTCGCCCGCACGCTCGCCAAGATCCTCGACGTGCCGTTCGCGATCGCGGACGCCACGACGCTGACCGAGGCCGGCTACGTCGGCGAAGACGTCGAGAACATCCTGCTGCGGCTGCTGCAGAACGCCAACTTCGACGTCGAGCGCGCGCAACAGGGCATCGTCTACATCGACGAGATCGACAAGATCGGGCGCACCACGTCCAACGTGTCGATCACGCGCGACGTCAGCGGCGAGGGCGTGCAGCAGGCGCTGCTGAAGATCCTCGAAGGCACGGTCGCCAACGTGCCGCCACAGGGCGGGCGCAAGCACCCCGAGCAGAGCTACATCCAGGTCAACACCGAGCACATCCTGTTCATCGTCGGCGGCACGTTCACCGGCATCGAGCAGTACATCGCGCGGCGCCTCGGCCAGACGGTCATCGGCTTCGGCCAGGACGGCGACGGCGTCCCGGCGCCCGAGCTCGACCTGGTCACCAGCCAGCGCGAGCGCGACCGCCTGATCCCCCACCTCGACCAGAAGGACCTGATCGACTTCGGCATGATCCCCGAGTTCGTCGGCCGCCTGCCGGTCGTCGTGCCGATGCGGTCGCTGACGCGCGACGAGATCCTCAACGTGATGACGCAGCCGAAGAACTCGCTCGTCCGCCAGTACAAGGCGATGTTCGAGCTCGACGGCTGCCAGCTGGAGTTCACCGACGAAGCGCTCAACGTCCTCGCCGACGAGGCGATGCAGCGCGAGACGGGCGTGCGGTCGCTGCGCTCGATGTTCGAGGAGGTGCTGCTCGACCTGCGCTTCGACATCGGCGCACGCAAGGGCGAGCGCATCGTCATCACCGAAGACTACGTGCGCGAGCGCCTGCAGAAGCGCGGCGACGCCAGCCGCCGCAAGCGCGACTCCGCGTGAGCGGAGCCGCCCGACGACGGACGTGCCGATGCGCGCGCTGACCGAACTCACGGACGCAGAGGTGCTCGAGGCCGTCTCGGCGCGTGGCGGCCAGGCGTTCCAGGCCCGCCAGGTCTCCCATTGGGTCTGGAAGCACGGCGTCACGGACTTCGCGGCGATGCGCAACGTGCCGCAGCGGCTGCGCGAGGCGTTGGCCGCCGACTTCACCGTGCGCGCCGGCGAGCTGGCCAAGGGCGACGACGCCGAGGACGGCACGCAGAAGCTGCTCGTGCGCTGGGCCGACGGCGAGACCGTCGAGTGCGTGATCATCCCCGACGGCGAGCGCACGACCCTGTGCGTGTCGTCGCAGGTCGGCTGCCCGGTCGCGTGCGTGTTCTGCGCGTCGGGCATGTTCGGCGTGCGCCGCAACCTGACCGCCGGCGAGATCGCCGAACAGGTGCTGCTGGCGCGCTCGCGCCTGCCGGCGGACCGGACGTTGACCAACCTCGTGGTCATGGGCATGGGCGAGCCGATGCTCAACCTCGATGGACTGCTGCCGGCGCTGCAGCGCATCCACGACGCCCAGGGCATCGGCATGGGCGCGCGCCGCATCACCGTCAGCACGTCGGGCTACCCGCGGCAGATGGAGCGCTTCGCCGCGGCCGACCCGTCGTACAACCTCGCCGTGTCGCTGCACGCCGCCGACGACACGCTGCGCAAGCAGCTGGTGCCGACGGCCAGCGCGCCGGTCCGCGACATCGTCGCCGCGGCGCACCGCTACTTCGGCCAGAAGGGCCGCGAGGTCACCTACGAGATCGTGCTGCTCGAGGGCCGCAACGACCGCCCCCAGGACGCGCAAGCGCTCGTCGAGACGCTCGGTGCGCTGCCGTGCACGGTGAACCTGATCCCGTGGAACCCGGTCGAAGAACTGGCGCGCGATCGCGGCCTGCGTCGGCCATCGTCGCCGCGCGTCGACGCCTTCGCCGATGCCCTTCGCCAGGGCGGCCTGAAGGTCACCGTCCGGCGCCAGCGCGGCGCCGACCGCTCGGCCGCTTGCGGCCAGCTGCGCCTGCGCCACCTCGACGCCGCCGGGAGCTGACGCCGCGGACCCGATGGGTCGCCGCGTCGCCGGCCGGGATGGCCGACGCGCCATGCGCATCGGCGGATCGAGACGTCAGCGGATCGACTCGTCGCCCGACTTGCGGGCGCGCTTCTTGAGCGATTGTGACGGCGGCTCGCTGGCCTCCGCCTTCGGCGCCTTGGCGGTCTTGGCGACGCCCTTGCGGACGAAGGCCACGTCGACCTCAGCGCCCTTGTCGAGTCCCCCGAGCGCGTCCTGCACGTCCTGCGGCGCGCCGATCGCCTTGCCGGCGACATGCGTGACGATGTCGCCGCGCTGGAGGCCGAGCGCCTGCGCGAGCGAGCCGTCCTGGACGCCCTCGACCATCAGGCCGACGCCGTCCTCGAGTTCGAGGTACGCGCGCACGTCCGGCGGCACCTCGTCGCGAACGGTGACGCCAAGGCGCTTGCCCGCCGGGGGCGCGACCGGCTCGAGCGATTCGAACGGCGCGACGCCGGCGTCCGGCGCGCGCTGTCCGCGCGAACGGCCGGTGATCGGCGGCTGCGGGGCGACCGGCGGCATCTCGCCACCGAAGTCGCGGAACCAGCCCATGCCGCCACGCGGGAAGTTGAAGCCGACGCCGCTGCGCTGCAGCACGCCCGGGTGCTGCTTGCGGAACGACTCCATGTCCGGCGCTTCGTAGACCTTCTTCTCGACCTTGCCGTCTGCGCCCTGCTCCTCGACCTCGACGCGCACGGCGCCGTCGGGTCCGACCTGCATCGACATGCCCTGCGAGCGGCCGGCGCCGGCCTTCATCTGCTCCTGCAGGTCCTGGAAGAAGCGGTCGTCGAAGAAGCGAGCGCGCGGGACGTCGACGCCGAAGTCGCGCTCGAGGCGCTCGAACAGCGAATCGAACTGGTCGCGAGCCATGTCACGCCGCGGCCTCGACTGCTGGCCTGGTCGCGCGTCGTCCGGCGGAGCATCGCCAGCCTCGGGCGCTTCGTCGTCCAGGCGACCGCGGGGAGCCAGCCCGGCGCCGCCCTTGCCGGCCTCGATCTGGCGCAGCACCCGCCGCGCCCGCCAC
>JBEITC010000550.1:0-2407 GCA_040375075.1 Planctomycetota bacterium
CGCGCGCCGGCGTCGGCCTCGCCGCGCCCGCCGCCAGCGACACGCCGCGCGCGCACATGATGGTCGTGCAGCAGCAGGCGTACGTGCGCGACTTCGACGTCGAGGTGGCGCAGGCCGCCGCCGTCGCCGACCCGCAGATCGGCGTCGTGCAGTCCGGCGTCGTGCTCGACGTCGCCGTGCACGGCGTGTTCGAGGTGCGCACGATCGTGCGCGCGTACCGCGAGGCGGTGCGCAAGCTCGCGGGCCGCGATCCCGGCGACGATCCGTCGACGTGGCGAGCGTTCGTCGCGGCACAGGCCGAGCGGGCGGCGGCGCCGACGACGGGTCGCCGCTGAGCGACAAAGCCGTCGGGCCGGCGCGCGGGTTCGGCTATGGTCGCGGGGCCACCGACCCCCGCATGCAAGCCACCTCCCAGATCGCCGTCGTCGGCCTCGCCGTCATGGGCCAGAACCTGGCCCTCAACATCGCCCGCAACGGCTTCCCGGTCACCGTCTACAACCGCTCGTGGGACAAGACCGAGGCGACGCTCGCGCGCCTTGGCGCCGGCCAGCGCATGGTCGGCGCGCGCACGCCGGCCGAGGTCTGCGCCTCGCTGGTCCGCCCGCGCAAGCTGATCCTGCTGGTCAAGGCCGGACAGCCGGTCGACGACACGATCGCCGCGTTCCTGCCGCACCTGCAGCCCGGCGACCTGATCATCGACACCGGCAACAGCCACCCCGACGACACCGAGCGCCGTGAGCGCGAGCTCACCGCCAAGGGCATCCGCTTCACCGGCATGGGCGTGTCCGGCGGCGAGGAAGGCGCGCTCAACGGCCCGAGCCTGATGCCGGGCGGCGAGGCCAGCAGCTACGGCGAGCTGGCGCCGATCCTGCGCAAGATCGCGGCGCAGGTCGACGACGGCCCGTGCGTGACGCACATCGGCGCCGGCGCCGCCGGCCACTTCGTCAAGATGGTCCACAACGGCATCGAGTACGGCGACATGCAGCTGATCGCCGAGTGCTACGACCTGATGCAGCACGTGCTCGGCATGTCGACGCAGCAGATGGCCGACGCCTTCGCCGCGTGGAACCAGACGTTCCTCGAGTCGTTCCTGATCGAGATCACCGCCCGCATCCTGCGCGCGACCGATCCGGCGACGAAGCAGCCGATGGTCGACGTCATCGTCGACCGCGCCGGCCAGAAGGGCACCGGCAAGTGGACGACCGAGATGGCGCTGCGCTACGGCGTGCCCGCGCCGACGATGCACGCCGCCGTCGAGGCCCGCTACCTGTCGGCGATGAAGGAGCAGCGCGTCGCCGCCAGCGGCCAGCTGCGCGGCCCGTCCGTCGCCGCCGCCACGTCCGCCGGCCTGCTCGACGCGGTGCGCGACGCGCTCTACTGCAGCAAGATCTGCAGCTACGCGCAGGGCCTCGACCTGCTCGCCACCGCCGACGCCGACAAGAAGTGGGGCCTCGACCTCGGCGAGATCGCGCGCATCTGGAAGGGCGGCTGCATCATCCGCGCGCGCTTCCTCGGCCGCATCCAGGCAGCGTACGGCAAGCAGAAGCGGCTGCCCAACCTGCTGCTCGACCCCGAGCTCGGCGGCTTCCTCGTCGAGCACCAGGGCAACTGGCGCAAGGTCGTGGCGCTGGCGGCCGAACGCGGCGTGCCGACGCTCGCGATGGGCAGCAGCCTGTCGTACTTCGACTCGTTCCGCCGCGCGCGGCTGCCGCAGAACCTGACGCAGGCGCAGCGCGACCTGTTCGGCGCGCACACGTTCGAGCGCACCGACAAGCCGGCCGGCGAGATGTTCCACCACGAGTGGCCTTGAGCGGCGCCGGCGCGCCCGCGACGGCGTGCCGGGGGAAAAAGGGCTGCGGGCCGGGGCCGCGTCGCTGCTAGACTGCTCGCCCCTTTTTCCCGCAACGACCCCCATGGAACGCACCCTGATCCTGCTGAAGCCGGACGCCGTCCAGCGCGGCCTCTCCGGCCAGATCCTCGCCCGCTTCGAACAGAAGGGCCTGAAGATCGTGGCGATGAAGCTGATGACGATCTCGCCCGAGCTCGCCGCCAAGCACTACGAGGCGCACAAGGAGCGCCCGTTCTACCCGGGCCTCGTCAAGTTCATGACCAGCTCGCCGGTGGTGGCGCTCGTGCTCGAAGGCCTCGAGGCGATCGCCGTCTGCCGCAACCTGATGGGCAAGACCAACGCTCGCGAGAGCGCGCCGGGCACCATCCGCGGCGACTTCGGCATGAGCCGCAGCTACAACCTGATCCACGGCAGCGACGGCCCCGAGGCCGCGACGCGCGAGATCGGGCTGTTCTTCCCCGAGGGCGTCGTGTCGTACGACTACGCCGCCATCAACTGGATCTACGATCCGGTCGAGGAGCTGAAGAAGTAGTCCGCGCCGGCGGCGCGCGGGCCGCG
>JBEITC010000416.1:0-3724 GCA_040375075.1 Planctomycetota bacterium
ACCGGCCGCAGCCGCGCCACCGCGGCCGCCCGGCCCGCCGGCGCCACCGCGACGCGGCGACGTTTCTTCTGCCGCGCCCTCCGCGGGCTTGCTCTCCTCACCGGCCGGCTTGTTCGCTTCCTTCGCCTTCTTGCGCAGTTCGTCGATCTTCTTGGCGCGCTCGTCGACCTTCGACTTGCCGACGGTGAAGAGGACGAAGCGGCCATCGGCCGAGAACTTCGCGCCGCTGCCGAAGTCGTAGCGGTACGCCTTGTCGCCGTTCGCCTGCTTGATCTCGAGCGCGCCATCGCCCCATTGCGGCTCGACCTGGAAGGCCACCCAACCACCGTCCTGCGTGTAGGTCTGCCCGCGCAGCGACTTCCACTGGTCGTAGTCGTCGTGCGTCAGCGGCCGACGGTCTTGCGCCGCGAGTTGGGCGGCGACGGCGAGGAGAACGAAGACCGAGACGGAACGGGCCTGGATCGAGCGCATGGCGTGGAGCCGGCGACTGCCGGGCCGCGCATGGTAATGCGCTGGCGCGCCGCCGCTGCCCGCCCCGCGCTCGCCGCCGTGTCGCAGCCTTGTCGCTGGCGGCAGCCGAACCGCCGTCAGCCCGCCGTCAGCCCGCCGTGGCCGGCCCCATGCGACCGACGAGTCCGACGCCCGGGGCGCCGCCGCGCTGCGGCAGCGCGTCGGGATCGAGCGACCACGCGGCCGCCAGCGCGTGCACGATGCGCCGGTCGGGCCACCACTTCACGTCGTCGTCGCTGCGGTCGCGCGGGTCGTCGACATGGCAGCCGAGCCGGCGCTCCGCCTCGTCGACCTCGCCCTCCCATGCCACGGGGCCGTGCTCGCCGGCGTAGGCGTACGCGCGCACGAGTTCGCCATCGCGCGCGCACGCCCAACCGTACGCGTCGACAGCGTCCTCGCTGCGGAACCACGCGGCGAAGCCGAACGTCGCCGACAGCCGCGCGAGCCGCGGCGCGACGTCTTCCGCGACGGCGCCGAAGCCGGCGACGTCAGCGCCGACGACGAACACGAAGCCGCCGACCGGCGGCGACACGAACGTGCCGACTTCGCGGACGTCGGCGAGGCCGGACCGCCAGTTGGCCGGCAGCGTCGTGCGCAGCGCCAGCACGCGCGCCACGGCAGCGGCATCGTCGGCGCGCACCGCGAGCCAACCGGCATCGCGGCCGAACGCACACGGCAGATCCGGCTCGCACGATGGCCGGGCGGCACGCGCCCGAGCGGTGGCGCCTCACGCCGTGCCGGGATCCTCGCGCCGCCGGCGCGCCACGATGCGCTCCCATGCGTACAGCCCGTAGACGATCAGTCCGAGCGTCAACGCGAGGGTCAGCACGAGCGGCACGATCATGGCAGGCGGGCGAGCGTAGCGCGGTCGGCGAAGGCGCGGCAACGGCAGTCGCAAGGCAAGCCGCGATGGCGTCGGCGTCTCGGCGCCGACCGGCGTTCGTGCGTGACCGCTCGCAGCGACTTGGAGTACCCTATTTCGCCTTGGCCTGGTTTCCGAACATCCGCGACGACTTCCGTGCGCACGGCCGCCGCATCGGCGCGCAGGGCTTCTGGGCCATGTGCATCTACCGCTTCGGTCGTTGGCGCTACGGCGTGCGGCCGTGGCCGTTGCGCAAGCTGTTCTCCGGCGTCTACCGCGTCCTCTACAAGATGGTGCAAGTGACGACCGGCATCGAGTTGCCGTGCGAAGTCGAGGTCGGCCGCGGCTTCGTCATCGACCACTTCGGCGGCATCGTCATCAGCGGCTTCACGCGCTTTGGCGAGGGCTGCCGCATCCGCACCGGCGTCGTCATCGGCCTCGCGCGCGTCGACGACCCCTGCGCGCCGGTGATCGGCGACCACGTCGACATCGGCGCCGGCGCCAAGCTGCTCGGCCGCATCCGCATCGGCAACAACGTGCGCATCGGCGCCAACGCCGTCGTGGTGACCGACGTGCCGGACGACTGCACGGCGGTCGGCGTGCCGGCGCAGATCCGCCCGAACCGCTGAGACCAGGCGGCGCTGGGCCGGCTAGCCGGTCGCCGCGGCCTTGCGCAGGCGATCCGCGACCGCTTCCCAGGCCGTGCCGGTCGGCGGCTGCTGCACGACGAGTTCGCGCGCGCCCAGCGCATCGAGCGCGTGCAGCACGCGGTAGAGCGACGCGCCGTACGAGTCCGGATCGGCTGGCATGGCCACCTGCCGCGGGTTGGCCGGCGCGCCGAAGCACAGACCGGCGTCGTCAGCGTCGAGCGCCGCAGCGAGCCGCAGCGGCGTGCGCGGCGCGTAGTGGCGCGCGTACATGCCGGGCGCTGCGCGCGGGCCGTCCACCGCCGCGACGCCCGCCAGCGGCACGTCGTGGCCGAGCGCGCGCGCCAACGCCTCGCGCGACACGCCGCCGGGCCGCAACACGCGCACCGGGCCGGCGCAGTCGACCACCGTCGATTCGAGGCCGATGCGGCAGGGACCGCCGTCGAGCGTGCAGGCCATCTGGCCTTGCAGGTCCGGCTCGATGTCCTGCGCGCGCGTCGGCGACAAGCGCATGAACGTGTTCGCGCTCGGCGCCGACAACGGCGCGCCGACCGCGCGCAGCAGCGCGAGCGCGACGTTGTGGTCCGGCACGCGCACGGCGACCGTGTCGAGACCGGCCGTCACCGCGTCGAGCACGTGCGGCTGGCGCGGCAACACGAGCGTCAACGGACCAGGCCAGAAGGCGTCCGCGAGCGCCTGCGCGGCCGGCGGGATCGAACGCGCGACGAGCGGCAGGTCGGCAGCGGAAGCAAGATGCACGATCAGCGGGTTGTCACTCGGCCGACGCTTCGCCGCGAACGTGCGCGCAACCGCCACCGGATCGCTGGCCAACGCCGCGAGGCCGTACACGGTCTCGGTCGGCATGCCCACGAGCTCGCCACGACGGAGCGCAGCAGCGGCGGCGGCGATCGCCTCGTCGGTCGGCGGCTGGATGGGCATGCGCGGATCGTGGCTGCGGGGCGGTGCGGAGGAAAGGGGCGAGCGGGCGTGGGGTTGGGGGTGTGGGGTTGGACTGGGAGGGATCCGGGAGCGGTGGCCGCGGCGATGGACGGTCCAAGTCGGAGCCGTGTGGACACGCGGCCAGAAACGGCACGGGCGTGACGGCGACGCCAACCGCAGCGGTGAGGGCTTGGAAAGCCTGGGAGAGGATAGGGGCGCCATCGCGACAACCGAGCAGCCAACACGGGGAGGCATGGCCGCTGGGCGCGTGGGTGTTGGGAGTTGGGTGCTGGGTGTTGGGTGTTGGGCGCTGGGCGCGTGGGTGCGTGGGCGCTGGATGCTGGGCGCGTGGGTGCTGGGCGCGTGGGTGCTGGGCGCGTGGGTGCTGGGCGCGTGGGTGCTGGGAGCTGGGTGCTGGGCGCGTGGGCGCTGGGCGCTGGGTGCGTGGGAGCTGGTCGCGTGGGCGCTGGGCGCGTGGGCGCTGGTCGCGTGGGCGCGTGGGCGCTGGGTGCGTGGGCGCTGGTCGCGTGGGCGCTGGGCGCTGGGTGCGTGGGCGCTGGTCGCGTGGGCGCGAATCGGCGCGGGCCGCGATGTCCGCGCGAACACTTCCCGAACGAGCGCTTGCGTCGCCGCCTTCGGTGTTGTATTAGTGCGTATTCAAACGTGAAGCGAAGGCGCACGATGGCGACGAGCAGTTCGAGCAGGCAGGCAAAGCAGACGAAGCCGCGCAAGCCTCCGACCAAGCGCGGCCCCGTGCAGGCCGCGC
>JBEITC010000482.1:0-2997 GCA_040375075.1 Planctomycetota bacterium
CTGGCGCGGCGGGGGGCGCTGCGCCCGGCGCCTTCGCCGGCGAGCCGCGGCCGCACTTCGCGCCGCGCGCGCGCCGCGTCGTCTACCTGTTCCAGGCCGGCGGGCCGTCGCCGTTCGAGCTGTTCGACGAGAAGCCGATCCTGCGCGCACGCCACGGCCAGCCGCTGCCCGACTCGGTGCGCGGCGGCCAGCGGCTCACCGGCATGAGCGGCAACCAGGCGGCGCTGCCGATGGCCGGCTCGTTCGCGCGCTTTGCGCGCCACGGCCGCAGCGGCCTGCCGTTGAGCGAGCTGCTGCCGCACACCGCCAAGATCGCCGACGAACTGTGCGTCGTGCGCTCGCTGCACACCGAAGCGATCAACCACGACCCGGCGATCACGTTCTTCTGCACCGGCCACCAGCTCAGCGGCCGGCCGGCGATGGGCGCGTGGGCGGCGTACGGGCTCGGCAGCATGAACCGCGACCTGCCGGCGTTCGTCGTGCTGGTCAGCAAGGACGCGGCGCGCGACCAGCCGCTGTACGCGCGGCTGTGGGGCACGGGCTTCCTGCCGGGCGAGCACCAGGGCGTGCAGTTCCGGCCGGGCGCGTCGCCGGTGCTGTTCCTCGACAACCCGACGGGCGTGAGCCGCGAGCTCCGGCGCGCGCAGGTCGAGGCGCTGGCGGCGATGCACCGCGAGCAGCAGCTCGCGAGCGGTGATCCGGCGATCTCGGCGCGGCAGGCGCAGGCCGAGCTGGCCTTCCGCATGCAGGCGAGCGTGCCGGAAGCCGCCGACGTGTCGACCGAGAGCGACGAGACGTTCGCGCTGTACGGCGAACGCTCGCGCGATCCGGGCACGTTCGCGGCCAACTGCCTCTTGGCGCGGCGGCTGCTCGAGCGCGGCGTGCGCTTCGTGCAGCTGTTCCACCAGGGCTGGGACCAGCACGGCAACCTGCCGGGCGACCTGCGGCGGCAGTGCGCGCAGACCGACCAGGCTGCCGCCGCGCTGGTGCTCGACCTGCAGCGTCGCGGCATGCTCGACGACACGCTGGTGGTGTGGGGCGGCGAGTTCGGCCGCACCGCGTACTGCCAGGGCGCGCTGACCGCCGACAACTACGGCCGCGACCACCATCCGCGCTGCTTCTCGATGTGGCTCGCCGGCGGCGGCGTGCGCGCCGGCCACGTGCACGGCGCGACCGACGACTTCGGCTACAACGTCGCCGCGGAGCCGGTACACGTGCACGACCTGCACGCGACCATGCTGCACCTGCTCGGCGTCGACCACGAGAAGCTGACGTGGCGCTTCCAGGGCCGCGACTACCGGCTCACCGACGTCGCGGGCAAGGTCGTGCGCGGGATCGTCGCGTAGCGGGCGGGGCCCGCCGACTACATGCGCGCGACGTACGCCTCGATGCGCTGCAGGAAGTCCTGCGCCAGCGTCGGGCCTTCGAGCGTCACGACCTGCACGCCGTCCTCGTAGACCGGCGCGCGCGGCGTCTCGCCGGTGCCCGGCAGCGAGATGCCGAGGTTGGCGGCCTTGCTCTCGCCCGGGCCGTTGACGACGCAGCCCATCACCGCGACCTGCAGCGACGCGGCATGGGGCTTGGTCTTCTTCCACTCGGGCATGCGCGCGTGCAGGAACTTCTCGACCTGCTGGCTGAGCTCCTGGAAGTACGTCGAGGTGGTGCGGCCGCAGCCCGGGCAGGCGGTGACCTGCGGCAGGAACGGCCGGATGTCCATCGCCTGCAGGATCTGCTGGGCGACGCGCACCTCCTGCGTGCGCGAGCTGCCCGGCTCCGGCGTCAGCGACACGCGGATGGTGTCGCCGATGCCTTCCTGCAGCAGGATCGCCAGCGCCGCGCTGGATCCGACGATGCCCTTCATGCCCATGCCGGCCTCGGTCAGGCCGAGGTGCAGCGAGTGGTCGGTGCGGTCGGCGAGCGCGCGGTAGACGCGCACGAGCTCCTGCACCTTGCTGATCTTGCAGCTGAGGATGATCTGGTCGCGCGGCAGGCCGAGCTCCTCGGCGGCGTGCGCCGAGCGCAAGGCGCTCTGCACCATCGCCTCGAGGAACACCGCCTGCGCGTCCTGCGGCACGGCGGACCCGGCGTTGGCCTCCATCAGCGCGTTGAGCAGCTCCTGGTCGAGCGAGCCGGCGTTGA
This sequence comes from Planctomycetota bacterium, assembly GCA_040375075.1. Lineage (GTDB taxonomy): Bacteria > Planctomycetota > UBA1135 > UBA1135 > UBA2386 > UBA2386. The sequence goes on from JBEITC010000482.1 coordinate 2,140, forward strand.
CGCCGATGCGGACCGGCTTCGCATGGTCCTTCGCGCACTCGATCATGGTGGCGAAGTTCTTGTCGTGGTTGGCGCCCTTGCCGACGTTGCCCGGGTTGATGCGGTACTTGTCGAGCGCGTCGGCACAGGCCGGGAACTTCCGCAGCAGGGTGTGGCCGTTGTAGTGGAAGTCGCCGACCAGCGGCACCGGCAGGCCGCGGTCGCTCAGCCGCTGGCGGATCTCCGGCACCGCGGCGGCGGCTTCCTGCGTGTTGACGGTGATGCGGACGACCTCGCTGCCGGCGAGGTACAGCTCGGCGACCTGCTCCGCCGTCGACTTGGGGTCGGCGGTGTCGGTGTTGGTCATCGACTGCACGACGACCGGCTGGCCGCCGCCGACCGTGATGTTGCCGACTCGGACGGCGACCGTCTTCTTGCGCTGCGGTGCGAACATCGTGGGGGCGGGCAGGATAGCCGCCCCGCGCCGCGCCGGCGAGCGCGGCGTTCCGCCGTCAGTCGCGGTTGCTCTGCAGCTTGGCGAGCAGGCGCAGCGTCTCGAGGTACAGCCAGACCAGCGTGACCAGCAGGCCGAAGGCCGCGTACCACTCCATGTGCTTGGGCGCGCCGTTGGCTTCGCCCTGCTCGATGAAGTCGAAGTCGAGCACGAGGTTGAGCGCGGCGATCACGACGACGACCATCGAGATGCCGATCGACAGCAGGCCGCCGCCGTGCAGCCACGCCATCTCCGCCCCGAACATGCGCGCGATCCAGGTCGCGACGTAGAAGAGGAAGATCGCGCCCATCGCCGCCGCCATGCCGAGCTTGAAGTTCTCGGTCGCGCGGATCAGGCCCGAGCGGTACGCGAACAGCAGCGCCAGC
>JBEITC010000314.1:0-4930 GCA_040375075.1 Planctomycetota bacterium
CAGCGGTAACGGTGTCGACAGTCGATAGTCGTCCTGCCAGTCGAAGTCCCAGCGGTCGATGGCGAACAGCGGCGCGGCCGCCGCGTCGCCCGGCCGCTGCACCGTCGCGCGCATGCGGCGGCAGACCCGGTGCGCGTGCGGGTAGATCGCGCGCAGCGTCGTCGGCACCGGCAGCGTCACGGCGTCGCGCAGCGTGAAGTCCGGCACGCCCGGGACGATGTCGATCGCCTCCGAGAACAGCGTCACGAGCGCGAACGCGCGCGCCGTCGGCTCGTCGGTGAACCACAGCCCGACCTCCGGCTGCACGCGCTCTTGCTTGCCCGTCGGCACGACGTGCAGCTGCAGCACGAGGTCGTCGCCCGGCCGCAGGCGCCACGCTTCGCCCTTCGGCGCGCGGCGTGTCGTCTTGCCCGGTGTCCAGCCGAGGAAGTGGCCGTCCGGCGCGACGGCGCCGCCCATCGTCATGCCGTCGAAGCCGACGCCCGGGTCGGCGGCGTCGCGCTGGCGCGACGCACGGCTGCCGTCGACGGCGAGCACGGCGTGGTGCACCGCCGCGCTGCCGGGCCGGATCTCGACGGCGGCGACGAAGCGCATGCGGTCGACGGCGACCGGCAGCACGAGGTTGCGCACCACGTCGTCGCCGACGGCGGCGACCGTCAGCGCCTCGTCCGCGCGCACGACGAGGTCCGGCGCGCCGAGCTGCCAGCCGTCGCCTGCCGGCAGCGGCGGCAGCTCCGGGCCGTCCCCGCGCGGCGCGCCGGCGGCGAGCCACGCCAGCAGCGCTTCGCGTTCGCCGTCGGCCAGCGTGCGCGCGTCGGCGAAGTCGCCGTGCGTGATCGGCCACGGCGGCATCGTGCGCTCGCGCACGACCTCGGCGATCTTGGCGCGCCGGCGCGCGAGGTCGGCGTGCGTCGCGAGCGCGAACGGCGCCGGTTGGCCCGGCCGATGGCACTGCGCGCAGGCTCGCCGCACCAGCGGGCCGATGCTCGTCGCGTAGTCGGCGACCGGGTCCGGCGCTTGGCCGGGCGCGGCGAGGGCGATGGCGATGGCCGCGAAGCCGATCCGCGCCGTGCTCACGACGCGCGGCTCCGCGGCGCAGCGACGACGAAACGGCGGCAAGCAGCGGCCTCGGCGACGGCGATCGGCGTGCGCATGGCCCCGCGATCATCGCCGGTCCGCTGGTCACGGCAAGGCGCGCGCGACGGACCGGCTGCTGCGCGCACTGCCCGCCAGTGCTGCCGCACGCGCGCTCCGTCGCCGCACGCAGACCGCTGGCGGTCAGTCCGCGAGCCGCAAGCGCACCACGCCGTCGACCGGCCCCGGCTCCAGCGTCGCTGAAGGTCCAACGGGCTCGAACGAGCCCCGCAGCGCGCTCCAACGGACACGCACGCCAATCGTGCCGGGCAGCACGGGCTCTTCAAAGCGAAGAAGCCCCTGCGCGTCGCTTCTCTGCATGCCATACGGACCGAGGTTCACCCAGGTGTCCGCGCGCGGCGTGTCGGCGCCATCGAGCACACGCACTTCACAGCGCTGGCCGGACAGCGCGAGGTCCACCGCGACGAGCACCCCGTCTTCGCCGACGCGGAACGGCGCCTGCCGCACGACCGTCGCGCCCGTGGCCGACGATCGCGTCGTGCGCACCGCCACGTAGTCGCCTTGCGGCAGCCGCACGCTGGCGGCTTCGTCGCGGATGGTGGCGTGGACGAAGTACTCGCCCGTCGCCCGCCAGACGGCGACGTTGTCGCCGGCGTCGAAGGCGCCGCTACCGTTGCGGAAGCGGACGGGCGCCAAGCGGTGTCGGCGAAGGTCGATGCGGCGCTGCTCTTCGCCCGCGTACCGGATCGTTCCGGCGGGGATGGGCAGGACGGTCGCCTCTGGCAGCGTCACGAGGACGGTCGCGACGTAGTCGCCATGCCCCAGCCAAGGGATCCTCGCGACGCCCTCTCGGACGACGGCCCGAGCGGCGCGCTCCATCAAGTGCGCCCCTGATGGCCTCAGCTGGAGCACGATCGGCCATCGTGCCCAGTCCTCCGGCGCATCGACGAAGCAGGCAACTGGGGACGCGCGCACGAGACGGACGGTCAACGTCCGCCGATCCATCGACACGTCCTCGACGGCACGTTGGTAACCGGCCGCCTCGACGGCGACGAAGCACGACCCATCCGAGACGACCTCGAGTCGTGACGCCCCGGTCAGATCGGTCGCGCTCGATGCCATGACCTGACTGGGCCGATACATCGTGGCGATCGGGCTGCCAGCGGCAGCGGCGGCCTCGATGTTCCCGGCCGTCTCGATCATCGTCACGGCCGCGCCGGCACCCGGGGCCTGGGTGACGGCATCGACGACGCGAACGTCGACCGCGACGGCGTCGATGCGCACGCGAACATGACGCACACCGCGGTCCGGGTCGTCTTCGCCGCGCAGCGCATCCGCATCTACGGGGACGCGGAACCTGCGTGGCGCCGTCGCCGTCACCACGACGCATTCGAGCGAGTGCATCCTGGGCGGCAACTCGACGACGCCGTCGACGCCCGCGAGTGTCTCGGTGTGCGGTTCGATGCGGCTCCTCGCGCCGACCGAACGGAATCGCACGTCGACGTCGAAGGATGACAACGGCTCGTCGCCGAACGCGACGTGCAGGATCGTGCGGAGCCGTCGTTCGAGCTTGATCACGACTCCTTGCTGCCCCTTCTGGTAGGGGCCGCACGACACCCGCGGCGCCCACGTGTCGCCAGCCACACCGACGTTGAGCCAGGCGACCCCACCCGGATCGTTCCGGGCGTCCTCTCGCAGCACGAAGCGACCTTCGGCGTCCGTGCGCGCGCCTGCGCCGAACCCGCCGACGACGGCGACGTCGACGTTCGCGCATGGGGCGCCCTCGGTGTCGACGACGCGACCGACGATCGCGTCCGGGCCGTGGTCGGAGGCCACGACGACGATCGCCTCGCTCGTCGTCCGGAACCTGTGCGGACTGACCGAGCAGACGGACTCGGCGTCCACGATCCATCTCCCCGTGACGAGCTGGGTCGTCACCGACTCGTCGGGCGACAGCAGCACGGTTCGCATCGCGAGTTGGTCCACCCTGTCCGCGTCCGGCTCGACCCGGTCGAGGCGAACCGAGAGGGCTCGCCTCGTCGCCCTGCGATCCTCGAGCCGAAGGGCCTGGTCGACGACCCGCCGCAACCGGAGCAAGCACGGCCCATCCGACGACGGCGCGCGCAGGTCGACCTTGCCCTTGCCATGCGTGGCGCTGACGTACGCGCACCAGCCAACGCCCGCAGGCGGCGCGAGCCAGCCGTCCTTGCTCACCACGGCGCCATGTTCGCCGTAGTCGACGGTCACGCTCGGTATGCCTTCGTTGGTGTCGTGGTCGACGAGCCGGAAGGGAAACGTCGGCGCAGCGATCCGCGCGCCGTCCAAGCCGCTGTCGTGGCTGCGGCGTTCGTCTCGCACTTTGCCCGCCGCTGGCGCGCTCTCCGTCGCCTCGGCCTCGTGCGCGTCGACCAGAGTGCTTTCGGGCGCACGGACGGACGGATCCCGCACGACGAGCCACCAGCAGCCCGCGGCGATGCCAAGGAGGGACAATAGGGCAAGGGCTGTAAGGTCCCTATTTGGTGATCGCACGCTGCACTCCCGCAAGCCCAGCACCGGCCGAACGCGCCGCGTCTTGCATTCTAGCCAGCGTCAAGAGTGCCCCCCACGCATCCGACTCAAATGCCGCCTCAACCCGAAAGACCATAGCCCCGGTTTCTGGATAGCTCCCGAAGAAGAGCAAGTAGTCATCGCCAATATAAGGCCCGCCCATGATGGCCATTGGCAACCTCCTCACTCGCCCCGCGTCGAACGCTCGCAGTTTTGCGCTTGCAATCGCATCCGCCAGCGACAGAGCCATCATTTTGGTCTCAAGCAGGGTGATGTGATCTCGCGTCGCGCCGAGCGCAAGCTGCCTGTCTGCCCAGTCGCTCTCCAACGTGCCGCGAGCCCATTCTCGCTCACGCCTGAAGTACGTCAGGAGCAATTCACGAAGCTCATGCGTACACTGGACCTCGCCTGCATCACGCCAGACCGCATCGGAACTGGGGCGAGTATCCGCCTCACGGCACGATGCCGACACGCCGCGTGAGGCAGCCGCTACGGCATAGATTAACATCACGATCGAAACGCAGTATACACCTATCAAGCGTATCATAAATCCTGGCACTTGTTGCAGACCAAAGAGACCTGTGGTCCGGCTGCCGGTATGCCGCTACAATCTGCGCTCGAAGAAATATGAAACGTTAGCGAGTATGTATTTTGCCCCTGATCCGAGCACTGAGCGCCCGCGATGGTTTGCTGCTGGTTGCATATCCATATCAACCAGTTGCCTCCCGTATCCTGAGCGCCCACCGCGGGACAACACCCTGCTAGCCCAAGACAAGTTTGTGTGACTGAAAACAGGCAGCCGGGGTCGGCAGGGACGCAGTTGGTCGATCCAACGCCTTCTGGCCTGCAAGATCCGCCCTGCCCCGTCACCACGAATGTAGCATTGCACGCTCCTTCGGTTACGGTAACCGGGCCCGGAACCGAGTACGTACAACGCGGGCAATCCGTACGCCATAAATCGGACCCAAGGATCATCGTGGCGCTGATCACGACAAAGCCATGTTTCATCATGTGCGAATCTCGCTAGCTTGACTTACTCACCCGTGCGTTTCCTTTGGCACCCCGGGACTGTGGGCGGATCATGTCGACGAATCGCGGTCGGTCAAGTAGGGGCCTTCCCTAGGTCTTCGAATACGACACGCGCCGGCGGCAGCGACGGGTTCTGCTCGCTGTTGTCGTAGACGTACTCGAACGCGATGCGCGTCCCGGCCGGCAGCGGTAACGGTGTCGACAGTCGATAGTCGTCCTGCCAGTCGAAGTCCCAGCGGTCGATGGCGAACAGCGGCGC
>JBEITC010000248.1:0-5941 GCA_040375075.1 Planctomycetota bacterium
CGTCGTCATCGCGGTGCCAGTGCCTTCCCGATCCCAGTGCGCCCCAGTGCGCGTGAACACGTGACGCCGGTCGATGTGGTTGCGCGCCGGACCATCCGTCCTCGCCGTCGACGGCCACTTGATTTCGCGAACATATAAGACAGAGGCCGGCGACGCAAGCTCGATGTTTGGGAAACGTCAGGGCAGTGAGCCGCCGGCCAGTGCGGCGGTGGCGCGGCGCGCGGATGAGGCCGCGTGGGCGGCGCAGAGTTCCGAGTTGGATGCGCGTGTCGACGATGCCCCGTGTTGGCGGGTTGTTCGGCGCGGATGCGCGTGTCGACGATGCCCCGTGTTGGCGGGCATTTCGGCGCGGATGCGTGGGATCTTCTTCTCCCAGGCTTTCGGAGCGGTTGCGTCGGGGTTGGCTGCGTTCGATTGCCCGTGGGGTTTCTGGCGGAGCAAGGCCGGCAGGAGCGCGGAGTAGGCACCCCATCGCGCCGACACCCCAACCAACTCGGCGCGTCTTTGACACGGACACCTCACCCCATCGCGCCGACACCCCAACCAACTCGGAGCGTCTTGGACACGCCCTCACCCCTCGCCCGACATCGCCCGCTCGATCTCCTCCCGCACCCTCCCATCCTCCTCCCTCCCCCTCGCCGCCGCCAACGCCGCATGACGCGGCGCGATCCGTCCGATCGCCCATGCCGCGTGGCCGCGCACGACCGGATCCGCGTCGGCCAGCGCTTCGATCAGCGCCGGCAGCGCGGCGTCGTCGCCGCGGTTGCCGAGCACGACCGCGGCGTTGCGGCGCATGCCGTTGCGCGTCGCGCGCCGCATCGCCGTGCCGGTGAACTCGGCGTCGTAGCGTGCTTCGTCCATCGCGAGCACGTCGACGAGCGTCCACGTCTGCACGACGCGGTGCGGCCGCAGATCAGCCGGCCGGTCGTCGCCGACGGCGAACGCGCGCCGGCTCTTGCTCGTGAACGGACAGACCTCCAGGCACACGTCGCAGCCGAACAACCACTCGCCCTGCGCCGCCCGCAGTTCCGGCGCGATGAAGCCGCGCTGCTCGATGGTCGTGTAGCTGAGGCACCGCCGCGCGTCGATCTCGAACGGCGCGGTGATCGCCCCGGTCGGGCACGCCTGCAGGCACGCGGTGCAGGTGCCGCACGAGCCCGGCGCCGGCGGGTCCGGCGGCAGGTCCTCGCCGGTCAGCAGTTCGGCGAGCTGCAGGTACGGACCGTGCGTCGGCGAGATCACCATCGCGCTCTTGGCGAGGAAGCCGACGCCGGCGCGCACGGCGAGCGCGCGTTCGAGCACGGGCACCGCGTCGGCGCCGCCGTTCATCGAGCCGTACGGCAAGCCGGCGGCCTCGAGCTTCTTGCGCAGCGCGAACACGCGATCGCGCAGCCAGCGGTGGTAGTCGCGGCCGACGGCGTAGCGCGCGACCCGCCCGCCGCCCGGCAGCTCGCCGGCCGGGCCGCCGTAGTCGACGGCCAGCGCGATCGCCGAGCGCACGCCGGCGCGCCACTTGCTCGGATCGACGATGCGTTCCTTGTTGTCGGCGAGGTACTGCATCTCGCCGTGGCGGCCGGCCTCGAGCCACGCCAGGAAGCGGTTGCCGTGCTCGCCCGGGTCGGCCGGCCCAAAGCGCACCACGTCGAAGCCGGTCTCCTGCGCGATGGCGCGGATCCGTTCGGGCGAGGGCGAGCTCACGGCGTCGTTGCTCCGGCCAGACGGCGTCCGGCGAGGTCGGACGCCGGGGCGCAAGTTCCATGCGCCGCGGGGAGTCGCCAAGCCGCCAACCGGCGCGTCGCGTCCCCGATTGCGCCCATCGCCGTGCGGTCGGGTGCATTGGCGCGGGCGGCGGCGGTGGTGGGGCAGGGCGGCACGGGAACATCCTAGCGGGGCTGCGCTCAAGCCCGTCCCGCTTTGGGCCGATGGGAACAGTCGATGCCACGGTCGCAAGCCGTGCTCGCAAGTCCTCCCATGATCACGCGTCCCGACGTCGCTCCTGCCACCGCCTCTGCGAACTACGTGCTGCCGGCGAAGGCGCCCATGCAAGCGCCGCGCACGACCGGCGAACTCGTGGTCGTGTCGCCGCAGCGCGACCTCGATGCGGCGTTCCGCCGCGGCGGCGACGTCGCCAAGGCACTGGGGGAGCGCTTCCTCGCCGCTGCCGAGAACCATCGTGTGTTCCTCGACGAACTGCGCAGTCGCTTGCAGGCGCTCGACGCCGGCATCGCGGACGCGACGCGGGCGCAGATCAAGGGCGCGCTGCAGGGCGTGCTCGACGTCTTCGGTTGGTGCGACGCGGCGGAAGCCGACGTCAGCGCCAATGCGCGCCTCGCTGCCAGCGGCGCCGAGCCGATCGACGTCGCGGCCTTGTGCGACGACGTCGCGCAACAGCACGCGACGCCCGACCGGCCGATCTACGTCCGCGGCGGCACCTCGGCTGCGTGGTGGGGCCCTGCCGCGGCGCTGGCCGAGGCCGTCCGCCAGGCGTTGGCGATCGTCGCGGAGCGCACGCAGGGCGCGGGCGCGCGCAGCCTCGAGGTGCGCGAGACGTCGGACGGCGTGCAGATCGAGTGCGCCGCCGCCGGCGAACCCGGCGATGGCGTCGAGACGGCGAGCGTCGTGCGCTTTCGTCGTGCGGTCGGCGCCATCGGCGCTGCCGTGCTGCCGGCGGCGCAGGGCATCGGTTCTGCCGCGCTCGTGATCGCCCTGCCCAAGCGGCAAGCCGTCGCTCGCTGAGCCCGGCTGCCGGGACGAAGTCCCTGCCCGGAGGCCTATGGCGTGTCGGCGCGCGGACTACACTGGGGAAGTCCGTACCGCGGTCTCGCCCCCATGGTCGCACCCGTCCAATCTCCGCTCGACGTCGCCGCGCTCCGTGCGCGCCTGCGCGAGCTGTGGGAGCGCACCGGCGACCCGGCGCTCGGCGAACTCGCCGCTGGCCGCTTGCCGCAGCGCGACGACGTCGAGGCGACGGACCAGTCGCGCGCCGATTGGACCAGCACTTGCTTGATGGCGGCCTACCAGCGCACCGCCGATCCGGCGGTCTTCGCGTTGCTCTACGAGTGCAATCGCGACGCGTTCCTCGCGGCCATCCAGCAAGGCTTGCGGCGCACGTGGCTGCGCGTCGATCCGCAGGACGTGTTGCAGGACGTGTTCCTCAACATCTGCCGCTATCCGCACCGCTTCGACGCCGGCAAGGCGGACGCGTTCCGCAACTGGGGTCATCGCATCGTGCGCAACACGCTGCTGCGCGCGCTCAAGGGCCAGTCGCGCCACGCGCGCCTGCTCGCCATCGACGAGGACGCGCAACAGCCCGAGGACCTGCGCACGCGCCGGCCGGATCGCGCCGCGAGCGACGCCGAGGACGCGCGCGCCATCGACCGCACGTACCTGCTCTACCTGCATCTCTACCTGGCGAGCTTCGAGCGCCTCGCGCCGCGGGAACGGCGCGTGCTGACGTTGGTCGAGGTCGATGGCATGCCGTACCGCGACGCGGCGCGCGCGCTCGGCGTGCGCCCCGAGAACCTCAAGATGATCGTGTTCCGCAGCCGGCAGAAGGTCTGCCGCGGCATGGCGCGGCAGTTCGCCCTGGCCGAGCGGCACGCTGCGGAGCAAGCGCAGCTGGCGGGCGGGCGGCGCGCTCCGGACGTCGTCGCGGCCGCTGGTGACCTCGGCGAGGCGGAGGCCTAGTGGCGGAGACCATGTCGCGCGACCGCCGGGAACGACCTGACGACGAGCCTTGCCTGCCGATCCAGGCGGACTTGTCGGCGATGGTCGACGGCGAGCTCGACGCCGCCGGCGTCCGTCGCGTGCTCGTGCACGCCGACCGCTGCGCGCACTGCCGCGGCTTCCTCGACAGCGTGCGGCTGCAGATCAAGCTGCATCGGTCGGCCGTCGGCGCCGACGCGAAGACGCCTGCCGCGCCCGCGCCGGTCGTCGCCGGGCTGCGCGCCGCGTTGACGGCGAGCACGCGCAAGCTCGCGCGCATCCTCTACGAACTCGGCCGTGGCCACGTGCTGATGGGGCTGTCGCCGGACTACTCGCGCGAGGTGGCCAAGGAACCGGTGCCGGTGCCGGACATGGCGCAGCGCGGCCGCAGCCTCGTCGACGAGGCCGCGCGCGGCGCTGCCGACCAGTCGGCGTGGATCGCGGCGAAGGACCTGTTCGACGGCGTCGCCGGCGACGCCGCGGCGAACCTCGCCAAGGGCGAGCGGCTGCTGCGCGAGTGCCTCGCGCTCGACGACGCCTGCCACGAGGCGCGCATCTACCTCGGGCTCGCGCGCCACGCCGCCGGCAACGCGCAGTCGGCGCGGGGCGAGTTCGAGCGCGTGCTGGCGCGCGCCGAGGACCGCCGCATCCGCGGCTTCGCGTTGCTCAACCTCGGCAACCTCATGCTCGCGCAGGGCGACGCCGACGGCGCCGTCGACGTGCTGCGGCAGGTGGTCGACTCGGGCGCCATCGCCGAGCAGCCGCAACTCGGCACGGCGTACTTCAATCTCGGCCTCGCCCACGGCTTCGCCGGCCGCTTCGTCGAGTCGGCGACGTGGTTCCGGCGCATGCTCGCCGAGATGCCGCACAAGCAGGCGTGGATGCAGCGGGAACTCGCGCAGCGCCGCGACTTCGTCGCCTTGGTCGCCTCCGATCCGGCGGCGGGCGTGATCGCCGAGGCGTTGCCGGGCCTGGTCGCCGCCGGTTCGCGCGATGTCGCGTTCCGGCCGTTCGACCCTCCCATGCCGCCGTCCGTGAGCTAACCTCCACCCCGCACCCGTCGCGCCATTCCACGCATGCGTTCCCTGCTGCAACTCCTTGCCGTCGCGTTCCTCGCCGCCCTGCTCGCGTTGCCGGGCGTCTCGGGCGGCGGCGGGCCGGGCGGTGGCAGCACGGGCGTCTGGGTGTTGCCGCTGTCGTCGTTCCTCAGCGCCGGGCCGCTCGGCGCTCCGCGCGACGTCCATGCCGGCGTCAGCACGGACGAACCGCTCGTGCTGCAGACCTCGGGCGAGGGCGATGGCCTCACGGCGACGTTCTGCGACGAGTTGTCGGGTGAGCCGATCTCCCTGCCGATCGTCGGCGAGGTCGTGACGATCCCGGCCGCGATCCTGCAGGCGCTGGCGCAGGGCCCCGGCACGCGCGCCGACGTGGTGATCGCCGACGCCGCGCTGCGCGGCTACGTGCTGAGCATCACGATCGGCAACGACCGCAAAGCGACGGTCCGCGTCTACTGAGTTCGCGACGGCGGTGACGGCGGTGACTGCGGCGACGGCGGCGACGGCGGCGATCGCGGTCGCCGAATCCGTCGCCCACGCCGGATGGCAGTGTGGTCGCATGGCGCCGCGCCGATCCTCGCACCGACACGAAGCCCCAACTTCGCTGCGGCGCGCATCCGCGCCGTCGGGCATGATCGGCGCATGGACCCGAAGCTCTACCACCTCATCCACGTCGCCGCTGCGCTGCTCGTCTTCCTCGGCCTCGGCGGCATGCTCGCCGGCCAGGGCGGCAAGGCCTCTGCCATGCTGCACGGCATCGGCCTGCTGGTGATGCTGGTCGCCGGCATCGGCTTCGCGCACAAGTCGGGCCTCGGCTGGCCGAACTGGCTGCTCGCCAAGATCGGCGTCTGGCTGCTGATCGGCGCCATGCCGGTGCTGGTCAAGCGCGGCGTCATCGGCGCGCTGGGTGCGGTGGTGCTCGCGCTCGGGCTCGGCGCGACCGCCGTCTGGCTCGCCTACTACAAGCCGTTCTGATCGCGCGAACATTCGCGCCGCCGGGACGCTGCCGCCGCCCGCAGTCCCGCACCCGGCCCCGGTCGTTTGCCGTCGCGTCCGGCGGTGCCGCCCGCCCGGTCGTGGCCGCCGCTCGGACCCCGCGGGCCGGCCATGCTGCCGATCCTCGACGGCTGCCCGCTGGGGCCGCGCGACCGCGTCGGCGCGGCCACCGCGCTGACGGTGCC
>JBEITC010000242.1:0-6021 GCA_040375075.1 Planctomycetota bacterium
CAGCAGCGGCGGCAGCGGCGGCAGCGGCGGCAGCGGAGCGGGTTGGGCCATGGCGCGATCGTCGGTGGCCAATGGCGCGACGGCAATGCAGTGCTCGCGCGCCGCGCCGACGCCAGGGGTGTGGATGGCACGGCCGCCGCGCGCGGAGCATGGCGCCCGCGCGCCGGCGACGCCTGCACGCCGGCGTTCCCTCCCGCCGGACAGCTCCTACCATCGCCGCGTGAGCGAATCCCCCGCCAAGGACTTCGGCCCGATCCGCGACGACTACGCGTTCTTCGAGGCCCACAGCGACGAGGCCGAAGGCGACCTCGCGCAGTACCGCGAACCGGCGGCCGCCGCGCTGCGTGCGCGCGGCGCCGAGCCGCTGCGCGTGTGCGACTTCGGCTGCGGCCCCGGCGGCTTCACCGCGCGCTTCCTGCGCCAGCTCGGCTGCCCGCCCGAGCAGCTGCAGCTGACGCTGGTCGAGCCACAGCCGCTCTACCGCGAAGCCGCTGTGGCGGCGCTGGCCTCCTTCACGGCGCAGCCACTCGCCGCGCACGCCGCATTGCCCGACGGCGCGCACGCCGCCTTCGACCTGATCGTCGCCAACCACTGCTTCTACTACGTCACCGGCTTCGCCGACGTGGTGCCGCGGCTGCTGCACGCCCTCGCGCCGGGCGGCGCGCTGCTCGCCGCGTTCGCCGGCCGCGAGAACGCGCTGTTGCGCATGTGGGACGCGTGCTTCGCCATGCTCGGCGAGCCGATGCCCTACCACACCGCCGAGGACCTCGATGCGCTGCTCGCGCGCCTGGGCCGCGCCGCGACCGGCGGCCGCGCGCCGTTCCGCCTGCGCTTCCCCGACACCGCGGCCGACCGTTGGCGCATCCTGCGCTTCCTGCTGGCCGAGCGCACGGCGCGCCTGCCCGCCGCCCCTGCGCTCGCGCTGTTCGATCCCTACGCGCGCGACGGCCGCATCGACATGCCGATCGAGCACCGGCACTTCATCGTGCGCGGCTGACGCCGCCACCGGCTCACGACCACGACGCGGCGCCGAGCCAGACGTAGAAGCGCCCGCCGACGGTCACGCACAGCAGGATGCCGAACAGCCACGCCGCGAGGCCCGTGGCGACGGCGCGCAGGCCGCTCGACTCCGGCGGCCGCTGCCAGGCGAAGTGCAGCAGCGGGAAGGCGAACGGCGGCAGCAGCAGGAGCGGCAGCCACAGCAGCAGCAGCCAGCGCAGCCAGCGCGGCCCGACCTCGACCAGGAAGAGTCCGCAGACGACCAGCAGCATGCCGACCGCGGTCGCCACGACGTGCAGCAACGCGCGCAGCGCTTCGGCGGCTTCGGCACGGCGTCGATCCCGGGCGCGCGCGGGCATCGCCGCATCGTACGAGCCTGCGGCAAGGGACGCGCACCGATCGGGCTCGTGGACGCGCGGCCTGGGCGAAGCCAGGGGCCACAGGTGGATCGGCGCATTCGCCAAAGCCCGGCGGCGCACTCCCGGGCGCGACGACGCGCATCGGGCGGCGTGGCCGTCCGCGAGACAGGGTCGCTGGACCGCGCGTCACCGCGGGCCAAGCCGTCCGGCCATCGCCGCCGCGCTCCCCCGCCGCATGCTGGCCTGCGTCCGCCCGGCCCGTAGGATCCGCCGCGCGCATGAGCACGAAGAGCCTGCTGGTCGAACTGTTCGTCGAAGAGCTGCCACCGAAGTCGCTGAAGAAGCTCGGCGAAGCGTTCGGCGCCGTGCTGACCGACGTGCTCAAGGCCCAGGGCCTCGCCGCCGCCGACGCGACCGCGACCACCTACGCCTCGCCGCGTCGGCTCGCGCTGCACCTGACCAAGGTCGCGGCCAAGGGCGCGGACAAGGCGGTGCAGGTCAAGCTGGTGCCGGTCAGCGTCGGCCTCGACGCGCAGGGCAACGCCACGCCGGTGCTGCTGAAGAAGCTCGCCGCCCTCGGCGCCGACGCCGCCGCCGTGCCGGGTCTCAAGCGCGCCGTCGACGGCAAGGCCGAGACGCTGTTCCTCGACAAGGTCGAGCCGGGCACGCCGCTCGCGGCCGGCCTGCAGAAGGCGCTCGACGAGGCGCTCGCCAAGCTGCCGATCGCCAAGGGCATGACCTACCAGCTCGCCGACGGCTGGAGCAACGTGCAGTTCGTGCGCCCAGCGCACGGCCTCGTCGCGCTGCACGGCGCCGACGTGGTGCCGCTGCAGACGCTCGGCCTGCAGTCGGGCCGCACGACGCACGGCCACCGCTTCGAAGCCAAGCTGCCGGCGATCCCCGTCGCCGACGCCGACGACTACGCGCGCCTGCTCGCCGACGACGGCGCCGTGATCGCGTCGTTCGCCGAGCGCCGCGCCGAGATCGCGCGCCAGCTCGCCGCCAAGGCCGCCGCCGAGGGCCTCGTGCCGATCGACGACCCGGCCCTGCTCGACGAGGTCACCGCGCTGGTCGAGCGGCCCAACGTGCTGCTCTGTCGCTTCGAAGAGGAGTTCCTGGCGGTGCCGCAGGAGTGCCTCATCCTGACGATGAAGCTCAACCAGAAGTACTTCCCGCTGCTCGACGGCAAGGGGAAGCTGACCAACAAGTTCCTCGTCGTCAGCAACATCCGGCCCGCCGACGCGAGCGCCGTGGTCGGCGGCAACGAGCGCGTCGTGCGCCCGCGCCTCGCCGACGCCAAGTTCTTCTTCGACCAGGACCGCAAGAAGGCGCTCGCCGACCGCCTGCCGGGCCTCGCCAAGGTCGTCTACCACAACAAGCTCGGCACCCAGGGCGAGCGCGTCGAACGCGTCGTCGCGATCGCGGCCGCGATCGGCAGGTTGCTCGGCGGCGACGCGCTGGCGACGGCGGCGACGCGCGCCGCCCAGCTCGCCAAGGCCGACCTGCTGACCGACATGGTCGGCGAGTTCCCCGAGCTGCAGGGGATCATGGGCGGCTACTACGCGCGCCACGACGGCGAGACGCCGGCGGTCGCCGACGCGATCGAGGACCACTACAAGCCGCGCTTCGCCGGCGACGCGCTGCCGCGCAACCCGGTCGGCGTCTGCACAGCGCTGGCCGACACGCTGGAGACGCTGGTCGGCCTGTTCGGCATCGGCCAGGTGCCGACCGGCGACAAGGACCCGTTCGCGCTGCGCCGCCACGCGCTCGGCGTGATCCGCATGGTCGCCGAGAAGAAACTGCCGCTCGCGCTCGACCAGCTGATCGCGCTCGCGCGGCCGCCGTTCGGCGCGCTGATCCAGGATCCGACGGCGGCGCTGACCGACTTCGTGTTCGACCGCCTCGCGTCGACGCTGAAGGACCAGGGCTACACGCCGCAGGAGATCGACGCCGTCGTGTCGCTGCGCCCGCAGCGGCTCGCCGAGGTCGGCCAGCGGCTCGCGGCCGTGCGCGCGTTCGCCGCGCTGCCGGAGGCCGCTTCGCTCGCCGCCGCCAACAAGCGCATCGGCAACATCCTCAAGAAGGTCGAAGGCGCGCTGCCGACGACCGTGCGCGCCGACCTGCTGGCCGAGCCGCAGGAGCAGGCCCTGCACGCAGCGCTGCAGCAGGCTGCCGCCGCCGCCGAGCCGAAGTACGCCGCCGGCGACTGGCAGGGCGGGCTCGTCGCCTGCGCGTCGCTGAAGGCGCCGGTCGACGCGTTCTTCGACAAGGTGATGGTCAACGCCGACGACGCCGCGCTGCGACAGAACCGCCAGGCGCTGCTCGGCCAGTTGCACGCGCTGATGAACCGCACGGCGGACCTGGCGCGGCTGGCGACGTGATCGGCCGGGCGCTGCGCACGCTCGTTCGCGTGCTGCTGGCGCTGTGGGGCTTCGTGCTGGCGGCCTCGGCGCTGCTGGCGCTGGCCGCGCCCGCGTGGCTCGACTCGGAAGCGCGCGAGCCCGCGCCGCTGGCCCTGCGTACGCCGCACGCCATCGCGCTGCTCGGGTGCGCGGCCTTCCTCGCGCTGGAGCCGAGCTGGCTGCGCGCCCGCCCGCGCCTGCTCTGGTCGCTCGCCGCCGTCGCGGCGCTGCTCAGCGCGCTCGCCGGCTGGCGGGCTTGGACGGACGATCCGCAGCGGTGGCTGGAGTGGACGGCGCTGCTGGCGCTCCCGTGCGCAGCGCAGGCGGCTTTGCTGCGGGCGGCGCCGCCGCGGCCCGCATCGCCGCGGACCACAGCTTGAGCAACTGCACCAGCGCCGGACGCGCGGCGTCGAGTTCGGCCATGCTGGCGAAGGTCGCGACCGCGCGGTCGGCCGCCGGCCAGTGCAGCCACGTCGCGTCGAAGTCGACGAACGGCGCCGCGTCGGCGCCGGCCTCCTTGCGCGCGCCGCGGTGCAGCACCAGCCGCAGCGTCGCCTTGTTGCCGAGGTTGACCGTCACGTAGTGGTCGTCGCCGTCGGGCATGCCCCAACTCGGCGCGTTCCACTTGATCGCCTCGACGAGCTTCGGCTCGGCCTTGGCGACGATGGCGCGCAAGACGTCGAGCTCGGCGCGCAACGGGTGGCGGCACGCCGCCAGGAACGCGGCGACGTCGGCGGCGGGCTTGCCGGACATGCCAGAAGGATAGAGTGCGGCGATGGATCTCGCCCGTTTTCCCCGCCGTCGTTACAGCCCCGGGCCGACCCCGCTCGAGTTCCTGCCCAACTTCACCAGGGCCCTGGGCGGCCCGGACGTCTGGATCAAGCGGGACGACCTGCTCGGCCTGGCGCCCGGCGGCAACAAGACGCGGAAGCTCGAGTTCCTGGTCGCCGACGCCCTGGCCAAGGGCTGCGACACCCTGGTCACGTGCGGCGCACCGCAGTCCAACCACTGCCGCCTCACCCTGTCCGCCGCGGTCAAGGAGGGCCTGAAGTGCCGCTTCGTGATCGAGGAGCGCATCCCCGGCAGCTACCGCGACGACGCCAGCGGCAACCACTTCCTGTTCCGGCTCCTCGGCGTCGAGTCGATCACCGTCGTCCCGGCCGGCACGAACATGGCGGCGGCGATGCAGCAGGTGGCCGACGAACTCGCCCGCCAGGGCCGCAAGGCCTACGTCATCCCCGGCGGCGGCAGCAACGCGCTCGGCGGACTCGGCTACGTCGCCTGCGCGCAGGAACTGCAGCAGCAGATGTTCGAGCAGGGCGTGCGCTTCGACCACGTCGTCGTCGGCTCGGGCAGCTCGGGCACGCACGGCGGCCTGCTCGCCGGCTTCCTCGGCAACCGCATCGACGTGCCGATCCACGGCATCGGCGTCAGCCGCGATCCGGTCGACCAGGCGCCGCTGGTGCACAAGGAGGCGCAGGCGGTCTGCGACCTGCTCGGCCTCGGCCTGCAGGTGCCGCACGAGGCCGTGCGCTGCGTCGGCGGCTACTGGCAGCCCAAGTACTCGCTGCCCAACGCGGCGATGGTCGAAGCCGTGCAGCTGCTGGCGCGCACCGAGGCGATCCTGCTCGACCCCGTCTACACCGGCAAGATCATGGCCGGACTGATCGGCATGAGCCGCGCCGGCGCCTTGCGGAAGGGCGAGAAGGCGCTGTTCGTGCACACCGGCGGCGCGCCCGCCGTGCATGCGTACGAGGCGACGCTGCTGGCGCAATGACGCCGAAGGGCGCGCACGAAGGGCGCGCTCCGCACGACGGCCCCTTTGACTCGCGCGCCACGGTTCTGCACTCTGTGCGCGTGCGCCGGGCGGTCGCACGTCGCGACCGCGCCGCGCACGAGACCACGACATCCCACACGGAGCACGCCATGGCCAAGGGTCAACAAGGCAAGAAGGAAGTGAAGAAGGAATCGAAGCTGACGCTGAAGGAGAAGCGCGCAGCGAAGGCCGCCAAGAAGGCGATGAAGGGCTGAGAAGCCCCCCCGTGGGGGGGGCGGGCCCCGCCCCCCCCCCCGCCGCCCCCCGGGGGGGGCCCCCGGGGGGCCCCCCCCCCCCCCCCCCCCCCGCGCCCCCCCCCCCGGCCCCCCCCCCCCACCCCCCCCCCCAGAGTTGGGTGTTTTTAACCCCCCCAAAATGCCCCCCCCCCCGCCCCGGGTGCCCCCACGGGCCCCCCCCCCCGGGGCGCCCGTTTGGGGGGGAGCGC
>JBEITC010000546.1:0-2436 GCA_040375075.1 Planctomycetota bacterium
AAGTGGACGAGCAGGGCGTCGCGCTCCTTCTTGCTGCGCAGGCGGGGGAGGTGCTGGCGCAGCTTCACGGTGACGAGCGCTGGGTGGTAGGCGGCGTGCGATGCGCGCGTCGAGCGGGACATCATCGCGGCGGCTCCATTGGGTTTGCGGCCAGCGCCCGGGCGGGCGCCGCCGCGCTGGCGGAAGGGGAGCGAGGCCTGCACTGGGCGGCGCTTGGTCGGCGGCTTGCGCGACTTGGTCCGCTTTGCCTGCACGTCTGTTCCGCTCGTCGTCATCTCGCGCTGTCTCACACTCTTTGAATTCGCATAAATACATCACCGACGGCCGCGACGCAAGCGCTCGTTCGGGAAGTGTTCGCGTTGACATCGCGCCGCGACATCGAGGACCAAGCTGATTCGTCCGCGCCATGCCGCAACGCCAACGCGCCGGCCGCCACTTCCGGCGTGGGCAGGGCGCCGACCCCGCCCCGCTCCGCCCCGTCTTGGCATCCCTATCGCCGCGAAGCCGTTCCCATCCCCTCCCAGGCCTTCGAAGCCGCGACCGCCGCGGTTGGCTTCCCACGTGCGCCCGCCACGTCTCTGGCCGACCCCGCCCCGCCCCGTCTTGGCATTCCTATCGCCGCGAAGCCGTTCCCATCCCATCCCTTCCCTTCCCACCCCATCCCTGCACCGCATCGACCACCGCTCACGCCTCCCCAGGCACACCCACGCCCCGTGTCGCGGGTGCCCCTGCCCGTCGCACTCCCCGCACCTCCGCGTCGACTCCCCGTCACCGCGGAGCCTTCTTGACGCGTCAGTGCGCCGACAGCCACGTCCGACCGTGCCCGACCGCGACCTCCAAGGGCACGTGCAGTTGCGCCGCGCCGACCATCGCGTCGCGCACCAGCCGCTCGACCTCGGTGCGCTCGTCGTCCGGCACGTCCAGCACCAGTTCGTCGTGCACCTGCAGCAGCAGCTTCGCCTTCAGTCCGCGCTTCTGCAGCGCTGCGTGCACCGCCAGCATCGCGCGCTTGATGATGTCGGCGGCAGCGCCCTGGATCGGGGTGTTGACCGCCATGTTCTCGGCGGCGATGCGCTGCATGGCGTTGGTCGAGTCGATGTCCGGCAGCGGCCGGCGCCGGCCGAACATGGTCCAGACCTCCTTCTTCTCGCGCGCCTGCTGCAGCGAGCCGTCGAGGTAGCGCTTCACGCCGGGCAAGGCGCGGAAGTAGGTGTCGATGAACTTCTTCGCCTCCGGCGGCTTCATGCCGGTCTCCGCGGCGAGGCGCGAGGCGCCCATGCCGTACATCAGGCCGTAGTTGATGACCTTGGCCTGGTTGCGCAGCTCGGGCGTGACCATCGCCGGCAACAAACCGTGCACGATCGCGGCGGTCCGCGCGTGGATGTCCTCGCCGCGCTGGAACGAGTCGACCATCGCCTTGTCGCCGGACACGTGCGCCAGGATGCGCAGTTCGATCTGGCTGTAGTCCGCCGACAGCAGCTGCCAGCCCTTGCCGCGCGCG
Source organism: Planctomycetota bacterium (assembly GCA_040375075.1). Taxonomy (GTDB): domain Bacteria; phylum Planctomycetota; class UBA1135; order UBA1135; family UBA2386; genus UBA2386. The sequence continues at coordinate 1,502 of JBEITC010000546.1, forward strand.
ACGAACGCGCTGCGCACCTTGCGGCCTTCCTCGGTGCGGATCGGGATGTTCTGCAGGTTGGGGTCTTCGCTGCTGAGGCGACCGGTCGCGGCGACCGCCTGGTTGAACGTCGTGTGGACGCGGTGGCTCGCCGCGTCGATCAGCGTCGGCAGGCTGTCGACGTAGGTGCCCTTGAGCTTGGTCAGCTGGCGCCACTCCAGCGCCAGCTGCGGCACTTCGTGGTGCTTGGCGAGCTTCTCCAGCACCTCGTGGTCGGTCTTGTACTGGCCGGTCGCCGTGCGCTTGGGCTTCTGCAGGTCGGCGAGGCGGTGCACCTCGAGCTCGTCGAACAGCACGACGCCGAGCTGCTGCGGCGAGCCGAGGTTGAACGGCTTGCCGGCGCGCTCGTGCACGCGCTTCTCCAACGCCTCGATGCGCGCTTGCATCTCGCGGGCGACGCCGGCGAGGTGATCCTCGTCGAGCGCGATGCCTTCCCATTCCATGTCGAGCAGGACCGGCAGCAGCGGCAGCTCCAGCTCGCGGTAGATCGCCTCGACGCCGCAGGCCGCCACCTTGGCGCGCAGCGGCTCGTGCAGCCGCAGCGTCAGGTCCGCCTCTTCGCAGACGAAGTTGGCGACCAGCATGGGATCGAGCTCGGCGAAGGTGCGCTGCTTCTTGCCGGCGCCGAGCAGTTCCTTCGCCGAGGTCTTCTTGAAGGCGAACTGGCGCAGCGCTTGCGCGTCGAGGTCGTGGTCGGCGACGCCGGCGTCGCAGCAGTAGCTCGCCAGCATGACGTCGTCGACGAGGCCGGCGAGCGACAGGCCGACCGTGCGCAGCGCAGCCATCAGCTTCTTGGCGTCGTGCACGACCTTCTGCGGCGCGCCGTCGGCGAGCCACGGGCGGAGCGCGGCGAGCGCCGCGTCGCGACCGCCGGGCGCGGCGGCGCCGTCGAGCGG
>JBEITC010000358.1:0-4315 GCA_040375075.1 Planctomycetota bacterium
CCCCGCGTCGCCGCCGCCATGCGCGCCGCCGCCGCGGCCGACTGGAACATCGCGTTGCAGCCCATGACCGGCACGAACACGACGAACAGCAACGTCAGGCCCATGCCGCCCCGGCGTCGCGTCGTCGAACGCGTCGCGCCGCCGCCCTTGCGCTCGGCGCGCACCGCGGTGGCCATCTGTTGCTGGCGCAGCAGGCGCAGGCACGCAGACCATGCCAGCGCCCGCAGCGCGCGCAGCGTGCCGATCGGCGCGCCGTTCATGCCCCGCCCTCGGCGATGGCGCCGGTGACGCGGAAGAACACGTCCTCCAGCGTGCCGCCGGGCGCGTGTTGCGCGACGAGCTCCGCCGGCGTGCCGAGCGCCATCAGGCGTCCTCGGTGCAGGATCGCGACGCGGTGGCACAGCCGCTGCGCCTGGTCGAGCAGGTGGGTGCTGTAGAACACCGCGCGACCGGCGGCCGCCTGCTCCCGCACGAGGTCGAGCAGCGAGCGCGTGACGACCGGGTCGAGCCCGTTGGTCGGCTCGTCGAGGATCAGCAGCTCGGGCTCGTGCAGCATGGCGGCGATCAGCGCCAGCTTCTTGCGCATGCCGAGCGAGTAGTTGACGGCGAACTCGTCGAGGTCGCCGTCGAGCCCGAGGCGCTCGGCGAGCGCTTGGGCGCGCGCCTTCGCCGCCGCGCGCGGCAGACCGTGCATCGTCGCGCAGAAGGCCAGCACTTCGCGGCCGCGCAGATGGTCGTGGAAGATCGGCTCGTCGGGCAGGTAGCCGACGTGGCGCATGACCTCCGGCCGATCGGCGAAGCAGTCGCGGCCGGCGATGCGGGCGTCGCCCATGCTCGGCGCCAGGATGCCCATCAGCATGCGGATCGTCGTCGTCTTGCCGGCGCCGTTCGGGCCCAGCAGCGCGAGGATCTCGCCGCGCCGCACCTCGAGGTCGAGCTCGGCGACGGCGGCGAAGAGGCCATAGGACTTGCCGAGGCCGCGCATGGCGGCGATGGGGGCGTCGCTCCGGAGGTCGCTCATCGGCGCGAGTATCTTCGCGTTCGTCTGCCGGGGCGAGCCGGCCGCTGCATCTGCACCGAGTTGCGCTAGCCTGTCGCCGATGACCGACGCGCCGCGCCAGATCACGTCGACGAAGAACCCGCTCGTGCAGCGTTTCCGCGCCGCGGCGGCTGGCGAACTCGACGGCGTGCTGCTGGCGGAGGGCGTGCGCCTCGTCGGCGAGGCCGTGGCGGCGAAGGCGCGCGTGCTGCAGGCGGCGATGTCGCCGCGTTGCGCCGACGCCAACCTGCGCCATGCGCTGCAGGCCGCCGCCCAGGAGTGCTACGAGTGCTCCGACGACGTGCTCGCCGCGCTCAGCGCGCTCGACACGCCGCAGGGCGTCGCCGCGCTGATCGAACGGCCGCGCGCCGACGAGGCGTCGCTGCTGCGCGCGGACCTCGCGCCGCTGGTCGTCTGCGCCGCCGGCGTGCGCGATCCAGGCAACCTCGGCAGCGTCTTGCGCACCGCCGAGGCCGCCGGCGCGACCGGCGTGATCACGCTGAAGGGCGGCGCCGACCCGTTCCGCGACAAGGCCGTGCGCGGTTCGATGGGCTCGATCTTCCGCCTGCCGACGCTGCACGGCCTCGACGCCGCCGCGGTCGTCGCGTTCGCGCGCCGGCACCGCCTGCAGCTCGTCGTCGCCGATGGTGGTGGCGAGCGCGCGCACACCGCCGTCGACCTGCGCAAGCCGGTCCTGCTGGTCGTCGGCGCCGAGGCTGCCGGCGTGCCCAAGGAACTGCTCGCCGCCGCCGACACGCGCGTGCGCATCCCGCTGAAGGCGCCGGTCGAGAGCCTCAACGTCGCCGTCGCCGCCGGCGTGCTGCTGTACGAGGCGCAGCGCCAGCGGGGGGCGTGATGAGCCTGTTCGGCGACCTGCCCGAGGACGCGCCGGCCGCCGCGCCGCGCGCGCCACTGGCGCCGTTGGCCGAGCGCATGCGGCCGCGCACGCTCGCCGAGTACCTCGGCCAGGACGGCGTCGTCGGCGAGGGCCGCGCGCTGCGCGCCGCGATCGAGGCCGGCAAGGCCGGGTCACTGCTGCTGTGGGGGCCGCCCGGCGTCGGCAAGACGACGCTCGCGCTGCTGATCGCGCAGCACGCCAAGCTGCACTTCCGGCCGATGTCGGCGGTCAACGCCGGCGTCGCGCAGGTGCGCGAGGCGGTCGCGCAGGCGCACGAGGACCGCGCCCGCGACGGCCGCGGCACGTTGGTCTTCATCGACGAGATCCATCGCTTCAACAAGGCGCAGCAGGACGCGTTCCTGCCGCACGTCGAACGCGGCGACCTCGTGCTCGTCGGCGCGACGACCGACAACCCTTCCTTTGCGGTCAACGGCGCGCTGCTGTCGCGCTGCCGCGTCGTGCCGCTGCAGCCGCTCCCGCCCGATTCCGTGAAGCAGCTCGTGCGCGCGGCGCTGGCCGACCGCGAGCGCGGACTCGGCGTGCGCGGCCTGCGCATCGACGACGCGGCGCTCGACCGGCTGGTCGCGCTCGCCGGCGGCGACGCGCGCCGTTCGCTCGGCTGCCTGGAAGCGTGCGCCGCCGGCTGCGTCGACGGCGAGGCGATGACCGTCGCGATGGTGGCGGAGGCCTTCCAGCATCGCGCGCTGGCGCACGACAAGGACGGCGACCTGCACTACGACCTGCTGTCGGCGCTGCACAAGAGCCTGCGCAACTCCGACGTGCAGGCGGCCGTGTACTGGTTGGCGCGCGCGATCGAGGCCGGCGCGGATCCGGTGCACGCCGCGCGCCGCCTCGTCGCCGTCGCCGCCGAGGACGTCGGCCTCGCCGACCCGATGGCGCTGCAGGTCGCGGTCGCAGCGCTGCAGGCGACGCAGTTCCTCGGCCTGCCCGAGGCGCGCCTGCCGCTCGCCGAGGCGGCCGTCTACCTCGCCGCCGCGCCGAAGAGCAACGCCGTGTACCAGGCGATCGCCGCCGCCGGCGAGGCCGCGCGCAACGGCGCGCAGCACCCGGTGCCGCCGCATCTGCGCAACGCCACGACGAAGCTCGCCGCCGACCTCGGCCACGGCCAGGGCTACGTCTACGCGCACGACAGCAAGGACGGCGTCGCGGCGATGGAGTGCCTGCCGCCGGAGCTGCGCGACGCGCGCTTCTACCTGCCCGGCGCTCGCGGCTTCGAAGCCAAGGTCGCCGAGCGCATGGCCGACAACGAGCGGCTGCGGCGGCCTGGCCGCTAGGAGCCTGCGTCACGGAAGCCCACGCCGCCGGTGCGCGTCCCGTGACGGCGACTCCTAGGCGGGCCCGGCGATCTCGCGCAGCACGTCGTCGACCAGCGGCTGCAGCGTCGCGCCGTCGAGCGCGAAGCGCACGCCCATCGCGGCGAACAGCTCGGGCAGCGGCCGGCTGCCGCCGAGCGCGAGGCCCTGCTCGTAGTCGGCCAGCGCCTTCGCCGGCTCGCGCCGGTAGCGCGCCCAGACCTGCAGCGCGGCGAGCTGCGCGATCGCGTACTCGACGTAGTAGAAGGCGTGCTGGAACAGGTGGCCCTGGCTGATCCACTGCATCGCCAGCGCGTCGTCGAGTCCGCTCCAGTCGACGTCGCTGCCGAAGCGCCGGCGGATGTCGATCCAGGCGGTGCGGCGCGCTTCGCGGTCGTGCTTGGGATTGGCGTACACCCAGTGCTGGAAGGCGTCGATCGACGCGATCCACGTCAGCGTGCGCAGCACGCCCTCGAGGTGCTTCTGCCGCACGCGACGGACGTCGTCCGCCGGGTACACCGCGTCGAGCCGCTCGAGGCCGAGCAGTTCCATCGACATGCTCGCGGTCTCGGCGATCTCGATCGGGTAGTCGCGCAGCGCCAGCAGCGGCAGCTCGCGGCAGTGCAGCGAGTGGAAGGCGTGGCCGCACTCGTGCAGCAGCGTCTGCACGTCGTGGTGCAGGCCGACCGCGTTGGCGAACACGAACGGCACGCGCTCGTCCTCGAGCTGGTACTGGTAGCCGCCCGGCGCCTTGCCCTTGCGGCTCATCAGGTCGAGCAGGTTGCGGCCAGCGAGCGCGTCGAGCCACTCGCCGTACTTCGGCGCGACGCGCACGAGGATGGCGCGGCAGCAGCCGATCAGGCCGGGCTCGTCGGTGAACGGCCGCAGCGGCGGCCGGCCCTCGGGATCGACCTCGAGGTCCCATGGGCGCAGCCGCGGCAGGCCCAGGCGCTGCGCGCGCCGGCGGTCGAGCTCCTTCACCGCCGGCACGACGCACTCGGCGATCGCGTCGTGGAGCCGTCGGCAGGCGGTCGCGTCGTAGTCGTAGCGACCGAGCTCGAGGAA
>JBEITC010000123.1:0-9033 GCA_040375075.1 Planctomycetota bacterium
CGTGCTGCGGCTGCAGGGCGCGCGCGACGCCTACGACGCCGAGTTCAGCGTGCGGCTGATGGCGCACGTCGACAGCGCGCTCGCGGGCGCCGAGCACGTCTGCTACGGCGGCTACGCCGTCGCCGCCGCCGACCAGGCGCGCATCCGCGCCGACTTCGAGCGCGCCAGCGTCTGGTCGGTCGTCGCCATCGCCGCCTACCTGTGTTGGGCGATGCGCGGCCTGCGCTTGCCGTTGCTGGTGCAGGTGCCGGCGGCATTGTCGGTGGCGTGGGCGATCCCGTTCGGCTGCGCGTTGCTCGGGCCGCTGCCGACCGTCGCCGTCGCCGCGGTGGCGGTGCTGTGCGGGCTCGGCGTCGACTTCGCGATCCACTACGCCGCGCGGTACCGCGAGGCGCGGCGCACGGCCAGCCACGACGCGGCGGTCGCCGACGTGCAGCGGCGCACCGTGCCGGAACTGCTGATCGACATGGCGACGACCGCGGCGACCTTCGTCGCGGTCGGCTTCGGTCAGCGCGGCGGGCTCGCTGCGTTCGGCTGGCTGCTGGCGCTCGGTCTCGTCGGCAGCGCGCTGCTGACCACGACACTGCTGCCGCTGCTGCTGCGCTTCTGCGGCGAACGGCGCGATCCCGAACGGTCGTGGATCGCCGCGCTCGCCGATCGCTGGTGCGCGCACGCGGCGGCACGGCGGGTGGCGTGGGCGGCGCTCGCGCTCGGGCTGGTCGGCGCGGGCTGGTTGGCGCAGCGGGGCGTGCCACTGACCGCCGACGGCGATGCGCTGCGGCCGGCGGGCGATCCGGTGGCCGCGGCGCGCGCCACCATCGAGCGGCAGCTCGGCTTCGCGGTGACGCCGTTCCTGACGCTGTGGCCGCAGGACGTCGATCCATCGCCGCTGTGGCGCGCGCTGCGCGAACTGCAGGTCGCGGGGCGCGTGCGGCTGTGGTCGGGCCTCGACCGCATCGACACGGCGGCCGGGCGCGCGGCGGTGGCGGAGTTCCGCGCGACGACGGCCGGCTTCGCCGACGGCGCGCGCAGCGAACTGCAGGCCGCCGGCTTCGCCATCGACGCGTTCACGCCGGCCCTGGGCCGCCTCGCGGCCGGCTTCGCCGCCGACCCGACGCCGGCGCGCGCCGAGCCGCTGCTCCACCGCGGCGTCCCGCACCGCGTCGTCACCGTCTGGCCGGTCGCCGGTTGCGTCCGCGACGAGTTCACGGCGCTCGCCGGCGAGCTGCGCGCCCGCGCTGGCGAGGCCGCCGTCGTGCACGGCACGGCGACGGTGACCCGCGCGCTCGAGGACACGCTGCGCGCCGACCTCGGCCGTGCGTGCCTGTGGGCCGCCGCGCTGGCGTGCGCGATGGTGGGGCTGTGGCTGCGCTCGCTGCGGCACGGCCTGCTGGCGCTGACGCCGAGCGCGCTCGGCCTCGTCGCGACGCTCGCGCTGCTGGCCGCGCTCGGCGTGCCGCTGACGATGGTGAGCTTCGTCGCGGTGCCGTTCGTGCTCGGCATCGGCGTCGACGAGGGCGTGCATCTCGTCGGCCACTTCCGCCACGGTGCGCGCGGCACCGGCGCGACCGGCGTCGGCGTCGTGCGCACCAGCGTCGGCACGGCGCTCGGCTTCGGCGCGCTGGCGACGGCGGCAAGCCCGGGACTCGTGCAGCTCGGCGCGATCGTCGGCTTCGGCGCGCTGGCCAGCATGGCGGCGTGCCTGTTCGTGTTGGCGCCGTTGCTGGCGAACCGGAGGGCGCAACCGTGAGCCGGGCCGCGATCCCGCTGCTCGTCAGCGCGGCGCTGCTGGTCGGTTGCCAGGGCTTCGCGCCGGCGGATCCGGCGACCGTCGCCGCGCTGCGACCGATGCCGCTCGCGGCGATCGTGCCGGGGCGGTGCGAACTCGAACTGCATTCGCCGGGCCTGTCCGGCACGTTCGATGCCGTCATTGCGCGCGACGGCGACGCGGTGCGGCTGCAGCTGTTTCCCGACGTCGGCGGCAAGGTGCTCGACCTGCGTGTCGATGCGTCCGGCATCGTCGTCGACTTCGCCGGTCAGCCCTACGAGGCCAGGGCTCCGCTCGCGTCGGCGCCGCCGCACCTGGCGCTGGCGCTCGCGGCGATGGTCGGCGAACTGGCGAGCCCGGTGGCGGCGGAGCGGGTCGCCGGCCAGCGTCCGCGCGACGGTGCGACCGAAGTGCAACTGCAGGGCGGCCTCGTCGGCCTGCCGGTCGTCGCCCGCCTCGGCGCCGACGGCGCCATCACGGCGTACGCGTGGCGCGTGCGCGGCTTCGCCTTCGGGCTGACGGCCGATGGGCGCTTCGCCGGTCCCGGGTTCGACGGTTGGCTGCGGCGGTGAGCGGCCGCGCGTAGTCGCTCGCCGACGCGGGTGCTATAGCTGACGGCGCGCGTGTCCGGCCGATGCCACCGGCCTGCCAGCCCACGCGTCGTCCGGCGCCGGATCGGGTGCAAGTCCCGCTACCCTGTCGGCCGAAAACCGCACCTGGACCTTCCGATGTTCCGCCGCAAAGACACCGAAGCCAAAGACTTGCCCAAGGCACCGGCCGGCGGACTCGACGACGTCATCGTCGTGGTCGAGCAGGCGGTCAACCCGTACCTCGTGTTGTTCCACGAGCCCGCCGGCTTCCGCGCCGAGCAGGTGCGCGCGCTGCGCAACCGGCTGGTGGCGATGAACCCCGACGGCGAGCCGAAGACGCTGGTGGTCACGTCGGCGGTGCGCGGCGAGGGCAAGACGGTCGCGGCGATCAACCTCGCGATGGCGCTCGCGGAGCTCGAGCGCCAGCAGGTCGTGCTCGTCGACGCGGACCTGCGCCGACCGAGCTGCGAGCGCTACCTCAACCTCAACCCGGACATCGGACTCAGCGACGTGCTGCTCGGCCGCGCGACCGTCGAGCGCGCGCTGCGCACCGCCGGGCACCGGGGCCTCATGCTGCTCGGCCCGGGCACGCGCGTCGACAACCCGGCGGAGGTGCTGGGCTCGGCGCGCCTCGACGAACTGCTCCGCCGCCTCAAGGAGCGCTTCCAGTACATCGTCGTCGACACGCCGCCGGCGCTGCCGTCGACCGACGCCGGCGTGCTGGCGGGCCGTGCCGACGGCACGCTGCTGGTCGTCCGCCTCGAGACCTCGCTCAAGAAGCAGTCGCGGCAGGCGGTGCGCCTGTTGCAGGACATGGGCGGCAACGTCATGGGCACGTTCGTCACCGATCTGCGCGGCTCCGACCCGGACAGCGACAAGCGCCTCGCCTACGACCCGCCGCAGGGCGACGAGGACTGACGGATGGGCGGCCTGAAGGACTCGCTGCGCGACGCCATCAAGCAGCTGGCGTTCCGCACGTCCGTCGACCGCTTGAAGAAGCAGGGCGTCACGCAGGTCAACGTCCTCGGCCTCGACCGCATCGCCGCGCTGATCGAGGCGGCCGTGCACCGCAGCCTCAAGTCGCGGCTCGTCGGCGCCGACCGCGACGTGGTGGCCGACGCGACCAAGGCCGAGTTCCTGCGGCTGCTGCGCAGCAACGAGGACCTGCAGCGCGAGAAGACCGAGACCGAGCGCATGCGCGAGCGCGCCGAGGAGGAGCTGGATGCGCTGCGCCGCGAGCTGTCGCAGCAGCAGAGCGCGCTGAAGCTCAAGCTCGAGCGCCCGGACCCGGCCGCTGCCGGGAGGTGGCAAGGCGAGGACGGCACGATCGCGGGCAAGGTCGCCGCCGTGGTGCACGCGCTCGCGCAGCACGGCGCGTCGTCGGCCGACGACCTGCGCACGCGCCTGACGGAGCTCGTCATGGACGTCGTCTCCGACGAGCGGCGCGTCGCCGAGGTCGCGCGCAAGGCGCTCGCCGACCGCGACGTCGAGGCGATGCAGCGGCGCATCGAGAAGCTGACCGAGAGCCTGTCGATGACCGAGCACAAGCTGCAGCAGCTTTCGGCGCAGCGCAGCCTCGACACCGGCATCTCGTCGATCTATCGCGAAGTCCAGGGCCTCGCGCCCGGCGACGCGCGCGCGGAGACCAAGCAGGGCATGATGACCGCGATCCTCGAGGCCAACCTCAGGCTGCAGAAGCGCGGCACGGCCTGATCCCGTAAGCGCAACCACGAACACCACGATGAGCGACAAGAACACCAAGGACGCCAAGACGCACGGCGTGCTCTACATCGGCATGGACCTCGGCACGTCACGGACGTCCGTGTCGGCCAGCAACGGCGTGCGGGAGACGGTCTTCTCCGTCGTCGGCTACCCGAAGGACGTCGTCAGCCAGAAGCTGCTGAAGAAGGACGTGCTGTTCGGCAAGGAGGCGCTGGAGAAGCGCCTGTCGCTGCGCATGTACAAGCCGCTCGAGAAGGGCGTGCTGAAGTACACCGGCGAGGCCAAGGACACGGAGGCCAAGGCCAACCTCAAGGCCGCCCAGGACCTGATCGGCGAGGCGATCCGGCTGGCCAAGCCGCGCGCCGACGAGCTGGTCTACTGCGTCATCGGCGCGCCGGCCGAGGCCTCGGTGAAGAACCGCGAGGCGATCGTCGAGGCCGCCAAGGCCCACGTCGACGCCGTCATGCTGTGCAGCGAGCCGTTCTCGGTCGCGTACGGCATGGAGATGCTGGAGGACGTGCTGGTCGTCGACATCGGCGCCGGCACGACCGACCTCTGCCGCATGCACGGCACGATGCCGGAGGAGGCCGACCAGATCATGTTCGACGTCGCCGGCGACGCCGTCGACGCCGACCTCGCCAAGCGCATCGAGCAGAGCTGCCCGGGCGCCCAGTTCACCGTCCAGATGGTGAAGGACCTGAAGGAGCGCTGGGGCTTCGTCGGCGACGCGCCGGAGAAGTGCCTCGTCGAGCTGCCGGTCGACGGCAAGCCGACCCAGTTCGACCTCACCGACCAGATCCGCGCTGCCTGCTCGATCCTGATCGACCCGATCTGCAAGGGCATCACCAAGCTGATCGCGACGTTCGACCCGGAGTTCCAGGCGCGGCTGAAGAACCGCGTGCTGCTGGCCGGCGGCGGCTCGATGATCCGCGGCCTCGACACGGCGATCGAGAAGGCGATGAAGGAGCGCCTCGGCGGCGGCAAGGTGCTGCGCATCGAGGAGCCGATCTACGGCGGCGCCAACGGCGCGCTGAAGATCGCCCACGACATGCCGGCGGACTTCTGGGAGCAGCTGCGCTGAGGGCGCGCCGGGACGACGCGGCGCAAGCGCTTCAGCGCACGCCGTATTCGTCCTGCAGCAGCCGGCGCAGCTCGTAGAAGTCGCGGATCTCGTGCTTGGGCTCCGTCGCGCCCTCCTCGGTGGAGTGGCGGCCACTGCGACGGATGCGGATGGTCGTCCAGCCCTCGTGGTTGCACGGGTCGATGTCGTGCGTCGGGTTGTCGCCGACGTAGATGCAGTGCTGCGGCTGCAGCTTCAGCCGCTGCAAGACGCGCCGGTAGAGCTTCGGGTTGGGCTTGCTGAAGCCGACCTGGTCGGTGAAGAAGATCGCCGACGGCGTGAGGAACTCGAGGACCTCCAGGCGGATCAGCTTCTCCGCCTGCTTGATGGTGATGCCGGCCGAGACGATGCCGCGGACCAGCGGCGTGCCGCCGAGCCACTTCAGCACCTCGTAGACATCGTCGTAGACCTTCAGCTCGCGCCACTTGGTCGCGTGGTAGGCGACGACGCCTGCGGCGACGATGACGGCCCGGTTGTGGCCGGCGAACGACTCCGGCCCGAGGCGGTCGAGCACCTTGTCGAAGTGGCCGCCGTAGTTGCTCGAGAACTCGGCGATCACGTCGTCGAGCTCACGCGTCGCCTCCGACCGGTCGGCCTGCAGGCCCGCGCGCACCATGGCGTCGATCGCGGCCCGGCGCGCCTTGTCGGCGAACACGGTGGTCGAGAACAGCGTGTCGTCGATGTCGAAGAAGATCGCTTGCACGGGCGGCTTCACGTCGGCAGTTGACCGCATCGGCGCGTGGCTCCGCAAGGTGGGGGTCGGCGGCAGGGCGACGGGCCGGCCGGAAACGCGCGCGGGCCGCCCGATCCGATCGGGCGGCCCGCGTCGCGGGGTCGATGCCTGGCGCGGCCGCCAGCGGCCGCCAGCGGCCGCCAGCGACCGGCTCAGCGCATCGCGCCGGCGGCCTGGCTGTCGCCGACCACGTCGGTGATGCGGGCGTTGACCATCACCATCAGGCTGCGGCTCTCGTCGGCCGTGCCTTCCTGCTTGAACAGCATGCCGATCAGCGGCAGGCGGGCGAGCACCGGGATCTCGGCGCGGCGCTCCTTGTTGAGCACCTGGCGCAGGCCGCCGAGCAGCACCGTGCCGCCGTCCGGGACCTTGACCGTCGTCGCGAAGTTCGTGACCGTCAGGTTCGGGAGCTGCAGGGTGACCGGCAGCGTCGAGCCGGCGAGCGACGTCGTGAACGTCGGGATCGGGCGCTGGAGTTCGGCGACCGTCGGGCTCAGGTTGAGGATGATGTACTTGCGGTCGTTCAGGATCGTCGGCTGGACGTCGAGGACGATGCCGTCCTGGACGACGTCGACCTTCGGGTCGGCGATGAACGCCGCCTGGGCGACTTCGACGTCGAAGTCGCGCACGTACGTCGTCTGGTTGATCACCGCGACGTGGCCGCGACCCTTGTTGACGACCGACAGGATCTGCGAGTTGACGACTTCGCCGTCCTGACGCTTCTCCACGGCCTTCAGGATCATGTTGAGCTGCGAGTCGTCGATCAGCGTCCAGCCGGCGGTCAGGCCGCCGGTCGGGCTGAGCACGCGGCCCAGGTCGCTCGTGAAGTAGTTCTCCGTGCGGGCGCGGACGTCGCCGTCACCGCCGTCGTTGTAGAAGTAGCCAGCCAGCGGGTTGGCCGCGGGGTCGCCGGTGCCGCCGTTGTCGAGGCCCTGCGACGCGTTGCTGACGAGGCCGTTGGTCGACTCGTCGAGCGACACGACCGAGCCCTTGTTGCCCGAGCCGCCGAGGCCGCGGAAGTCGATGCCGATCTCCTGCAGGAAGTTGCGCGAGATCGTCAGGAACTTCGAGTCGACCGTGACGATCGGCGTCTGGTTGCGCCGCATGTCGGTCAGCAGGCTCTCGATGCGGGCGATCATCTCCGGGCTCGCCTTGACCGAGAGGATGCCCGAGTCCTCGGGCTGGATCGCGACGCCTTCCGTCTCCCAGTACTTGGGATCGCTCGCGTCCTTGAGCGCGGTGACCAGGTCGGCCAGCTCGATGCCGGCGACCGGATCCTCGCCCTCACCGCCCGAGCGCGGCGTCTCCGCCGTCTGCTCGCCGGGGATGTCGCGCAGCACCGGCGCCTGGAACTGGGTCTGCTTGAACACCAGGTCCTTCACCGGGATGACCTTGCTGACGATCGTGCCGGCGGCCTGCGACTTGTTGCCGATGACGACGACGCCGTTCTTCACCGTCCACGCGAGGTTGGCGCTCTTGCCGACCATGTGGTTCAGGAAGTTCTGCAGCGTCATCGAGGCGACGAGCTCGATCTGCACCTTGAGGCTCTCGCTGCCGATGGCCTCGCGGGCCTCCGGCGTCGTGATGATCTGGACGCCGGTGATCAGGTTGAGGTTCTTGACGACCTCGTTGTAGTCGCCGGTCTCCTCGGTGTAGGTCAGGCGGCCGACCTGCGTCGTGCGAACCTGCTCCCACACGGCCGCGTCCTGCGGATCCATCGCAGCGCCCTTCGAGGCGGCCTTGGCGCGGCCGCTCGCCTTCTCCCACGTGTCCGCATCCATGCGCAGGATCTCGGTCTGCGGGACCTTCAGGTCCTCGTCCGCCTCGATCAGCTTGCGGATCGCGGCGGTACGGCTGCGCCAGTACTCCTCGTTGCTGCCATCGCGCGCGGCCTTGACCGCGGCGTTCTGCATCTCGTAGGCGACGGCGTTGTTCGGCTCGATCTCGAGCGCGCGCTGCGCGAGGTCCTGCGAACGCTGGAACTGGCGCGCCGAGAAGGCGATCTGCGACTGCAGGACCAGCGCGTCGACGCTGGCGCGCTTGCGGGCCTCGGCCTCGGCGTAGCGCTTGCGCAGCTCCTCGGCCTGCTTGCTGTTCAGCTCCGCCTGGCTCTGGCGCTGCTGCGCGTCGTAGTTGGACTCGGCCTGCTTCTGCGCCTGGGCGACGTCGGCGGGCAGCGTGCCCCAGTCCATGTCATCCTTGACCTGGATCGCGAGCGCGGCGACGCGCAGCTCTTCGATCGCGCCGGCGTAGTCCTTCTCGTTCGACATCTGCTGCGCCTTCTGCAGCTGCGTCTGGACGCTCGTGCGCGCGCGCTCCTCGCCGATCAGGCGCAGACGCACGGACTCGTCGGCGAAGTCGTTGATGCGGCCGACCGGCTCGCCGAGCTCGGCTTGCACGGACGCGAGCAGCGTGAGGACGTCCTGGTTGCCCGGCGAGAGTTCCTTCGCCTTCAGCAGTTCGAACTTGGCCGCGCCAAGGTCGCCATTGCTGCGCAAGGCCTGCGCGTTGCGGAGGTAGTTGGCGACCAGCGCGTCACGGCGCTCGTTCTGTACGGGATCCTGCTGCGCGCCCTGCGACTCCTTGGTCGCAGCGCCGTCGGCGTCACCGCTCATCGGCGGGGCGTCGGACGAGGTCGAGCAGGAGACGCCAAGGACGGCGGCGGTCAGGGAAGCAGCGAGAAGGCGCGAATTTTCGAGAGCCATCGGTTCACGCTCAAAGCATGCGAGATCCAGCGAGTTCCGCGGACACGGAACCCCGCTGCTACGCGCGGCGACAAGCGACCGGGGGGACGAAACGGCGCGCGAGGCGCCGCCGCGATCCGGAAGGGACGACTCCGGAACGACGGCCGATCGAGAGGGACTTGCCGACGACGAAACAGCGACCTTCCGGACCGGCAAAAGCCTTCCGCAAGGGAGCGGCAAGGTAGCCATCGCGCGGGGGGCGTGCCAACGGTTTTTCGCGGCCGTTGCGGGGCTTGCACGCAGTTCGTGGCGGTCGACGCGCCTTGCGCAGGGGGGCGAAACACTGCCGCCAGAAACGCCGATCGGCCTGTCCGGCGGATGTCAGGACAGGCCGATCGGGAAGGCCGCGTCACTGC
>JBEITC010000174.1:0-7663 GCA_040375075.1 Planctomycetota bacterium
CGACGCGCCGGCGGTGCTGCGCGAACTCGGCCGCGACGGTGCGCGCGCGGTGCGGCTCGAACTGCCGACGCCGCGGCGGCTGTTCCGCCTCGACGGCGCGCCGGTCGGCGACGGGCCGGCGACCAGCTTCGACCTGCGATTGGATCCGTGGAGCGCTCTGTTCCTCGAGGTGCGGCCGTGACGGTCGTGCTCGGCACCCGCGTGCAGTCGCTCGCGTCGGCGTGCCCGCGCGCGCTGCTCGTCTCCGACCTGCATCTGTCGGATGGCGGCGGCGCGGCCTTCACCGCGCTCGGCCACGCCGTTGCGGCGGCGCGCCGCGAGCGCACGCCGTTGTTCCTGCTCGGCGACCTGTTCGACAGCTACGTCGCGCGCGGCCAGGCTCGCGTCGGCATCTGGCGCGACACGGCCGCCTTGCTGCGCACGCTGGCCGATGCGGGCGTGCCGGTGCACGTGCTGCACGGCAACCGCGACTTCCTGCTCGGTCCCGAGTTCGCCGCGGCGAGCGGCGCCGTCGTCGTCGCGGGCGGCCTGCGCGGCGTGCTCGGCGGCGTCGACACGCTGCTGCTGCACGGCGACGAGCTGTGCCAGAACGACCTGCCTTACCAGCGCGCGAAGCGCTGGCTGCGCCATCCGCTGACGCGCGCGCTCGCCCGCAGCCTGCCGGTCGCGCTGGCGGTGCGCGTCGCCGCGCGCGCCCGGGCGAAGAGCGCGATGGTGATCCGCAGCGGCGACCCGTCGCGCTTCCTGCCGACGACGGCCGCGGTCGACGCCGCGTTCGCTACCGGTGCGGCGCGGTTGGTCTTCGGCCACATCCATCGCTTTGCCTGGGGGCGGCGTGGGGCGGGCGAGTACCGCGTGCTGCCGGCGTTCGACGTCGACCCGGTCGGCATCGCCGTCGACGCGGCGGGCTGGCGGCCGGTGCGGTGCACGGATGGGGGGCTGGTCGGCGTTGCTGATCCGGGCCCATGCCCCTTTGGCGCATAGGGTTCCAGCAGTAGCCATGCTGCGTAGAAAGGCCGCGCCAGGGCGGGTTTGCCCGTTGCCACTCCGGCGGCCGGCTCGCTAGACTCTTCGCCCCCTTGGACGGCGCACGCCGTCCTCCGGACATTCGGCAAAGGTCGCGCGTCCGGCCCGATCTTTTCCAATCCGGATCGATTCCTCCCCAACCCTTTCCACGTCTCCGACCGAGTGCCTGCCAGTTCCTCGTCCCGTGATGCTGGCGCGTCGTCGCGCGCGGTCGTCGCCATCGACGGCCCGTCCGGCGCGGGCAAGAGCACGGTCGCGCGGCAGTTGGCGCAGCAGCTCGGCTTCGCGTTCCTCGACACGGGCGCGATGTACCGGGCGATCACGCTGCACTTCCTGCAGCGCGGTTGCGCGCCGGCGGCGTGCGTCGACGAGGCGGATCGCGGGCACGCGCGCATGCGCGCGGCGCTCGCAGAAGCCCGGCTCGAACTGCCCGGAGGTCGCGTGCTGCTCAACGGGCAGGACGTGACCGCCGAGATCCGCACGCGCGACGTCGAGGCGCAGGTCTCCGCCGTGTCGGCGCTGCCGTTCGTGCGCGCCGCGATGGGCGAGCTGCAGCGTCAAGTCGCCAGCCAGGGTCCGATCGTCGCCGAAGGGCGCGACATGGCCTCGGTGGTGTTCCCCGACGCGCGCTGGAAGATCTACCTCGACGCGGCGCCCGAGGAGCGGGCCCGCCGCCGCTGCCAGGACTTCGCCAAGAAGGGCCGCGTGGTCAGCGAAGCGGACGTGCTCGCCGAGATCGTGCAGCGCGATCGCCTCGACAGCACGCGCGCCGACGCGCCGCTGGTGCGCGCGGCGGGCGCCGTCTACGTCGACTCGACCGGCTTGCCGGCCGAGACGGTGATGGCGCGGCTGCTCGCCCTGGTGCGCGGCGAAGCGGGGACGACGTGAGCGCCTCGCGCGCCCGCATCGTCCCGCGCAGCCGCTTCTGGTGGCAACTCAGCAAGCGCGTGGCTCACGTCGTCTTCCTGCTGTGGTTCCGCATGCGCTCCGAGGGGCGCGACGGCGTGCCAGCGAGCGGCCCCGTGCTGCTCGTCGCCAACCACGCCAGCTACCTGGATCCGCCGCTCGTCGGCATGAACTGCCGACGCGAGGTCAACTTCCTGGCGCAGGCCGGGCTCGCGAAGTTCGGGCCGCTGCGCTGGTGGATGCGCCAGGTCGGCGTCACGCTGATCGACCGCGACGCGCCGTCCAAGGAAGCGCTGCGGCTGATCGCCGAGAGCCTCGGCGCCGGCGAAGTGGTGGGCATCTTCCCCGAAGGCACGCGCAGCGCCGACGGCGCCGTCGCTCCCTTCAAGTCGGGCGTCGAGTTCCTCGTGCGCCGCACCGGCGCCACCGTGGTGCCCGTCGGCCTCGATGGCGCCCAGCGCGCGTGGCCGCGCCGGGCCTGGCTGCCGCGACCGCGCAAGATCGTGGTGCGCTATGGCGAGCCGTGGCCTGCCGACAAGGTGCTGGCGCCAGGGGGCGTGGAGGCGCTGCGCGCGCGCGTCGCCGAACTGGCCCGCGTGCCGCTGCGAGCAGGCCGCGCCGACGCGGTCGCTAGCGCGCCGCAGGGCGCCGATCCGATCGATCCAACCGTATCTGCCGGCGGCCGGGCGTGAGCCTTGCCGACGGCGACCGTCAGCCGGGTGTTCCGGCCGCCGGGACTGTGACCGCGACGCAACGTCGGCCGACTGGCCGCCGCGGCGAAGCATTCATCGTCGTTGTTTCCCCGACCATCCCTCAACCCTCATTCGTTTGATGCACGGCAAGAATCTGATCAAGAAGTTCTCCATGTCCGCCGACGAGCTCACGCGGCTCACGACGGAAGCCCTCGGCAGCACCACGCTCGCCGAGCTCGACACTGCGATCGGCAAGACGGTCGCCGAGCTGGCGCCCAACAAGATCGTCAAGGGCAAGGTCATCAAGGTGCAGGAAGACGGCACCGTGGTGGTCGACGTGTCCTACAAGGCCGAAGGGCACATCTCGCTGGAGGAGTTCCCCGATCCCCTCGCCGTGGTTCCGGGCCTCGAGATCGAGTGCCTCGTCGAGCAGATCAACGACGCGGAGGGCTACATCCTGCTGAGCAAGCGGAAGGCCGACCGCATCCGCGGCTGGGAGAACATCATCCAGACGCACAAGGAGGGCGACTCGGTCAAGGGTCTCGTCCTGCGCAAGATCAAGGGCGGCCTGCTCGTCGACATCGGCGTGCCGGTCTTCCTGCCTGCCTCGCAGGTCAACATCCGCCGCGCGGGCGACATCGGCGACTGGATCGGCAAGGAGATCGAGGCGCGCATCATCAAGATCGACGAGGAGCGGATGAACATCGTCATCTCGCGCCGCAAGCTGATCGAGGAGGAGCGCGAGACCAAGAAGGCGCAGCTGCTCGCCGAGCTGGCCGAGGGTCAGGTCCGCAAGGGCGTCGTCAAGAACATCGCCGACTTCGGCGTGTTCGTCGACCTGGGCGGCATCGACGGCCTGCTGCACATCACCGACATGTCGTGGGGCCGCGTCAACCACCCGTCGGAGATGCTGAAGCTCGACGACGAGGTCGAGGTCAAGGTCCTCAAGATCGACCGTGAGCGCGAGCGCATCGCGCTCGGCATGAAGCAGAAGTCCGCTTCGCCGTGGGAGAACATCACGGACAAGTACCCGGTCGGCAAGCGCATCAACGGCGAGGTCGTCAACCTGATGAGCTACGGCGCCTTCGTCAAGCTCGAGGACGGCGTCGAGGGCCTCGTGCACATCTCCGAGATGTCGTGGACCAAGCGCGTCAACCACCCGAACGAGGTCGTCAAGCAGGGCGACAAGGTCGAGGTCGTGGTGCTCGAGGTCGACACCGAGAAGCAGACGATCAGCCTCGGCATGAAGCAGACCGAGGTCAACCCGTGGGACATGGTGGCGGAGAACTACCCGCCCGGCACGGTCATCCGCGGCAAGGTGCGCAACCTCACCAACTACGGCGCGTTCATCGAGCTGCAGGAGGGCATCGACGGCCTGCTGCACATCACGGACATGAGCTGGACGCGCAAGATCACCAACCCGAGCGAGGTGGTGAAGAAGGGCGACGAGATCGAGTGCGTCGTGCTCTCGGTCGACCAGGAGAAGAAGCGCATCGCGCTCGGTCTCAAGCAGCTGCAGGCCGACCCGTGGACCGGTGACATCCCGGCCCGCTACCACATCGGCGACAGCGTCCCGGGCACGGTCACGAAGATCACCAACTTCGGCGTGTTCGTCGAACTGGAAGCCGGCCTCGAAGGCCTGCTGCACATCTCGGAGCTCGCCGACCACAAGGTCGACAACCCCGAGGAGGTCGTCAAGGTCGGCCAGCGCGTCGAGGTCCGCATCATCAAGATCGACACCGACGAGCGGAAGATCGGCCTCACGCTCATCCAGGCGCACTTCGAGGAAGGCGAGGAGAGCGAGGGCTCGGGCCCGGCGAAGGAAGCCGAGCGTCCGCAGCCGCAGACCCCGACGCTCGGTTCGCTCGCGAACCAGCTCAAGGGCATCGGCCAGCGCGTCAGCGCGCGCGAGGCCGCGGAGAAGAAGGACCAGTGAGTCCTGTCGCCGCCGGGGGGCGGCGACGGCGGCGCGCCCCGTGGCGCGTCGCCGTCGCCGTCCTGCTGGCGGCGTGCGTCACGACGGTCGAGGAGGCGCCGCTGCTGGAGTTCAACGCTCCGGCGCCGCCCTTGGAGCCGCCGCCGTCGCTGACCATCCCGTTCGGCGAGACCGTCGCCGGGCCGCAGCAGCAACTCGTCGACGAGTTCTACCGCAGCGTGCTGCGCCAATTGCAGGACGCGGCGACGAGCGTCGATCCGGCGACCGGCCGTCACGACGTCGATCTGCTCGGCGCCTTGCTCGCCCGTTTCGAGCGCGACGACATGCCCGCCGGCGTGCGTGAGCGCGTCGCCGGCTACCGCCGCATCGAACGCGGCCTGCGTTTCTGCGAAGGCCATGCGGCGCGCGCCGCGCGGCTCGAACTGTCGCCGCCAGCACCCGACGCCGACGGCAAGCCCGTGCCCGTCGAGCAGGGCGCGCCCGCCCTCGGCGCGCCGGTGCGCTTGGAGTTGCGCCTGCCTGCCGGCCCCGAGCCGGCGTCGCTCGGCGGCGAGGACGACGACGAACCGGCCGGCTTCCTCGTCCACGCGTCGATCGACGACGCCTTCGTCGAGGGCAGCGTGCGCAGCCACAGCCGCAGCGACGTCGTGCGTCTGCCCGAGGCGTTCGCGTTGGCGGAGGGCCGCGAGCTGCGGTTCCCGATCGTCGTCGACGAGCCGGTCGGCGAAGCCGTGCGGCGGACCGTCGTCGTCCGCGTCTCGCTGCTGCCGGGCTACGTGCGGCTCGGCGGCGCGGCAGCGCCGATCCCCCAGACGCTGCTCGCCGAGGCCAAGGTCGCGCAATGGCCGGCCGGCTACGGCGCGCTGCAGAAGGCGCCGCTCGTCGAGCTGCAGGCGGCGCTGCGGCAGTTCGAACCGCGCGCCTTCCCACGCGCGTGGCTCGCCGCCGTCGCGACCGCCGGCGCTCCCGCCGCCGATCGCGAGGCCGCCATCGGCATGTTGCTCGAGCCGGTGCGCTTCGGGCGCGCCGACCAGGCGCAGGTGGCGATGGCCGCCCTGCGCGAGCTCACGGGCGAACCGCTCCTGGTGGGCGACCGCGACGCGTGGCTTGCCTGGTCGCAGGCACGCCGCTAGACAGCGGTCGTGAAGTTCCTACCCGCCGAAGAGCAGCTCGCCATCCTGGAGCGAGGCGTCGTCGACCTCGTCGACCGCGACGACCTCAAGAAGCGCCTCGAGGCGAGCCGCGCCGACGGCCGGCCGCTGCGCGTGAAGTTCGGCATCGACCCGAGCTCGCCCGACATCCACCTCGGCCACACCGTGCCGCTGCGCAAGCTGCGCGACTTCCAGCGCCTCGGTCACCGCGTCATCGTGCTGTGGGGCACGGCGACCGCGATGGTCGGCGACCCGACGGGCCGCAACAAGACGCGCCCGGCGCTCTCGCGCGAGCAGGTCGAGGCCAACAAGCAGACCTACCGCGCGCAGGTCGGCGCGGTGCTCGACATCGCGAACGTCGAGGAGCGCGAGAACGGCGAGTGGTTCCACAAGCAGTCGTTCATGGACTGCATCGCGCTGGCCAGTCGCTACACCGTCGCCCGCATGCTCGAGCGCGACGACTTCCAGAAGCGCCACCGCGAACGCCAACCGATCGCCGTCCACGAGTTCCTGTACCCGCTGTTGCAGGGCCACGACTCGGTCGAGCTGCGCTGCGACGTCGAGATCGGCGGCACCGACCAGTTGTTCAACCTGATGGTCGGCCGCGACCTGCAGTCGCAGGCCGGGCAGGTGGCGCAGGTGTGCATGACCATGCCGCTGCTCGAAGGCCTCGACGGCAGCCAGAAGATGTCGAAGTCGCTCGGCAACTACGTCGGCGTCGCCGAGACGGCCTCGGTCCAGTTCGGCAAGCTGATGAAGGTCCCGAACGAACTGCTCGCGAAGTACTTCCTGCTGCTGACCGACGTGCCGAAGGAGCGCGCCGAGCAGCTGGCGAAGAACCCGCTGGAGGCCAAGTTCGCGCTCGCCGACGCGGTGGTGGCCGGCTACCACGGCAAGGACGCCGCCGCCGCCGCGCGCGCCGAGTACGACCGTGTGCACCAGCAAGGCGGCCTGCCGGACGTGCTGCCCGAGTGGTCGCCGACGTCCGAGTTCCGTCGCACTCCGGACGGCCATGCGCCGTTGCCGGCCGCGATCGCTGCGGCCGGTCTGGCGTCGTCGTCCAGCGACGCCCGGCGGTTGGTCGAGGGCGGCGGCGTGCGCGTCGACGGCGTCGTCGTGCGCGACGTGAAGGCCGCGCTCGCGCCGGGCTCGTACGTCGTGCAGGTGGGCAAGGCCAAGGCTGCGCGGCTCGTCATCGGCTGAGGGCAGGACGAGAACGCGCTGCAGGCTGTCGGATCGCGCCGTGCGGCCGCCATGCGGTGACGCCCCGCGCAGCGAGCGGTCTGGTCGCCTGGTCCAGGCCCGCGGCGTTCGCGTCGACGGCCGATGAAAGCCGATACGCAAGCTGCGCGCGCGGGTACCATGCCGCGTTCCGCGCCGAGTGACGGCGCGGCGCGACGTCCAGGAACGCCGCGGTGCCGCGGCAGCGAAGAATCGGCGAGATGCAACGCGAACAACCCAAGCAGCACGACGCCACGCACGCGCGCGCCGGCATCGCCGCGCTCGCGCCGCTCTGGCTGACGCCGCTGCTCGCTGCGTGCGCCGTGCCGAAACCGGCCGCGCCGCCCGACCGCGTCGAACTCGCCGCGGCTCCGCGCGTCGAGGCGCCTCGCGCGCAGGATCCGCCCGCCGCCGATCTTCCGGTCCTGTTGGCGGGACTGGCGACATCGGGCGCCGACGGCCGCGAGGTCCGCGAGGCTGCGATCGAGCAGTTGCTCGCGTCGCCGCAGCCCGCGGCCCACGAGGCGTTGAGTCGGGCGTTGACGGCGGGCGACGATCGCGACGACGTGCGCACGGCCGTGGCCCTGGCGCTGCAGCGGCATCTGCAATTGGCGCCGGCGCAGCAGTTCGGTGGCATGCCCGCGGCCGGTCGCGCGGCCGTCGCCAAGGCCTACTTCGCCGCGCTCGCGCCGCTCTGGCGCACGGATGCGTCGCCAGCGCCCGAGTCGTTC
>JBEITC010000384.1:0-4026 GCA_040375075.1 Planctomycetota bacterium
CACACCGGCGCGCTCGGCGTCACGCATGCGGCGACGCCGACCGGCAGCCGCAGCGTGCTGCTCGCGGGCCGGCCGCTCGGCGACGGCCAAGGCCTGCGCCGCGCCGGCGCGCTCGTGCCGGCGATGCAGGGCGACGGCAGCCTCGCCGACACCACGATCTACGCCGCGGCGATGGCGCCGCTCCTCGGCGCCACGACGTGGTCCGAGAGCGGCGCGTTCGGCCCGTTCGGCGTCGTCCCCGAACTGCCCGCATGGCTGCGCGGACCGGGCCTGCGCGCCCATCTCGCGCGCGAGCACGCGGCGTTCATCGCGCGCGACAAGCCGGGCGGCGATGCGTTCGGCTGCTTCCGCCACGGCCTGCAGCGCTTCGCCGGCCAGACCGGCGACCAGGCCGACTTCGGCGTCGTCAAGCTGTCGCTCGTCGCGGCGTCGGGCGTGCCGAGCCAACTGCTCGAAGCCGAGCTGTCGATGCTGCAGGAAGGCTGCCGGCCGGTGCACTTCTTCGAAGCCGATGGCCGGCCGGTCGAGCCCGACGAGCATCCCGACTGGAACGTCTGGTCGGGGCGCACGCACTGGCACCCGGAGATGTCGAAGGACCGGCTCGGCAAGCCGGCCCCCGAGCCGAAGTACGAGAGCCACGGCTGGACCGGCAAGGACCGCGAACACTGGAGCAGCAACACGCTCGGCGCCTTCGCGTTGCTGACCGGCGCGCACTGGGCGCGCGAAGAGCTGCGCAACGAAGGCCGCCTGTACCGCGCCGGCCAGACGCTGGCGCCGCGGTTCTCGACGTCGCACGCCGGCGCGCCGCGCGGCGCCGGCCGCACCGCGCTGGCGGCGGCGTGGAACGTGCTCGCGACCGGCGACGAGCGGCTCGCCGCGCGCATGGACGCGCGCATGGCGCAGGTCTACGCGCGCGAGTGGAGCGGTCGCGACCTGCCGCCGGACCGCGTGCGCCCGATGCTCGTGTGCGATCCCGACGGGCGCATGCTGCAGGGCAAGCACCGCTACTGGAACCCGTGGCAGGACGCGACGGCGGCGGTCGGGTTCGCCGCGCACGCGCGCGTCACCGGCGATGCGACCGCAGCGCGACTGGCCGAGGCGCTGGCGCAGAACGCCGTGCGATTCGGCTGGCTGGTGACGCCGACGCACCACGAAGTGGCGATGGCGATCCGCTGGCTCGACGGCGCGCCGCTGACCGACCAGCAGTGGGCCGCCAACGACCCGACGCTGGTGCAGAGCTCGGTCAACACCGCGTTCTCCGAGTGGTCGATCGGCGCCGTCGAGATCGCGCGCATCGCCGCGCTGCGCGACGGCGACGAGGCGCTGGCGGGTCGTTGCCTCGACATCCAGCGCCGCATGCGCTCGGCCCGCCGCGCGCCGCCCGACGGCGGCATCGACCGCTTCGCCGAATGGGACGCAGTGCGCTGGCCGTGAGCGGCGCTGGCCGCGATCAGTACGTCTTGGCGCGCGTCTCGATCGCGTACGCGGGCACTTCGTCGAGTTCGCGTTCGTCGAGCAGGTACTGCTCGCAGACGAGGCTCAGCCGCTTGCCCGGGCTGTCGACGCGCTCGACCGAGTGCACGAGATCGCCGTCGAACTCGACCAGCAATCCGGCGCGCGGCCGGACCTTCGCCAGCGTGCGCTTGCCGCGGGCCAGCGCCAGCACGCCGCCCTGCATCGCCGGCGGCACGTCGACGTAGAGCACGCTGACCGCGAGCGGCGTGCTGACGTCCTTGCAGTAGCCGCGCAGGCTGCGGTCGATGTGCGGGTCGACGCGCGAGCCGCCCTCGAGTTCCAGCGGGTTGAGGTAGAAGGCGTTGCAGTCCGCGCGCAGCGCCCGTTGCAGGTACGGCGCGAAGAACGGGAAGGCGGCGACGACCTGCGCCATGCCGTCGCGACGGAAGACGACCGAGAAGCCGCGCGTCTGGACGAAGTCGCGGTTGAGGTTGTTGACCGTGAAGCACGGATGCTTGCGCACCTGCAGCTTCAACTCGTCGAGGTACGCCGCCGGGAAGGCGTCGGGCGTTTCGCGTTGCGGGCCAGCGCTCATCGGTGGGCGGCGCAGGAGTGGGTGGCGCAGGGGTGGGAGGCGCAGTGCGCGCGCTCGGACCATCTGGACTGCGGCGAACCGGAAGGGCTCGCCTCGCCGCGGGGCTGTTCGCCCCACGGCGAGGGGCTTGGTTGGCACACCCGGGAGGAATCGAACCTCCAACCACCAGATTCGTAGTCTGGTACTCTATCCAATTGAGCTACGGGTGCCCGTTGGGGGCGGGGAAGCTAGCCATCGCGCGCGCCCGGGGCAAGCGGTTTCTCGTCGGGCCGCGCGCACCCCTGGATCGACGTCCGGGGCGTCCCTATCCTGCTCGCCCCTTGCCGGGCCGTGACGCCCCGCACCCCCACGAAACCGAACCGAATGTCCACCGTCGACCTCACCAAGTACGGCATCAAGGTCACCAACGTGCTCCGCAACACGGAGCCGGCCATCCTCTACGAGCAGGCCATCAAGCGCGGCGAAGGCGAAGTCGTCCGTAGCGGCGCGCTCGCCGCCCGCTCGGGCCAGAAGACCGGCCGGTCGCCGAAGGACAAGCGCATCGTCGACGCCGACCCGTCGAACAAGGACATCTGGTGGGGCGACGTCAACGTCAAGCTGACGGACAAGTCGTTCCAGATCAACCGCCAGCGCGCGATCGACTACCTCAACACGCGCGACCAGATCTACGTCGTCGACGGCTTCGCCGGCTGGGACCCGAAGTACCAGATCAAGGTCCGCATCGTCTGCCTGAACGCGTACCACGCGCTGTTCATGCACAACATGCTGATCCGTCCGACCAAGGACCAGCTGGCGACCTTCGGCGACCCCGACTACGTCATCTTCAACGCCGGCCAGTTCCCGGCGAGCCCGCTGACCGACGGCATGGGCAGCGCCACGTCGGTCAGCCTGTCGTTCGAACGCGGCGAGTTCGTCATCCTCGGCACCCAGTACGCCGGCGAGATGAAGAAGGGCGTGTTCACGATCATGAACTACCTGATGCCCCGCCAGGGCGTCATGTCGATGCACTGCTCGGCCAACGAGGGCAAGGACGGCGACGTGTCGCTGTTCTTCGGCCTCTCGGGCACCGGCAAGACCACGCTGTCGGCCGACCCGCGCCGCGCGCTCATCGGCGACGACGAGCACTGCTGGAGCGACGACGGCGTGTTCAACATCGAGGGCGGCTGCTACGCGAAGTGCATCAACCTGACGCGCGAGCAGGAGCCGGAGATCTACGACGCCATCCGCTTCGGCTCGGTGCTGGAGAACGTCGTCTACGACAAGCAGACGCGCGTCGTCGACTTCGCCGACCAGTCGATCACCGAGAACACCCGCTGCAGCTACCCGGTCGAGTACATCCCGAACGCGCAGATCCCCTGCGTCGGCAAGCACCCGAAGAACGTCATCTTCCTGACGTGCGACGCGTTCGGCGTGCTGCCGCCGGTCAGCAAGCTGTCCCCGGAGCAGGCGATGTACCACTTCATCTCGGGCTACACGGCGAAGGTCGCCGGCACCGAGATGGGCGTGAAGGACCCGGAGGCGACGTTCTCGGCGTGCTTCGGCGCCGCGTTCATGGTCTGGCACCCGACGAAGTACGCCGAACTGCTCGCCGACAAGATCGCCAAGAACGGCTCGCAGGCCTGGCTGGTCAACACCGGCTGGAGCGGCGGCGGCCACGGCGTCGGCAAGCGCATGAGCCTCAAGTACACGCGTGCCATCCTCGACGCGATCCACGACGGCTCGCTGGCCAAGGCCGCGACCGTCGTCGACCCGACGTTCGGCCTGCACGTGCCGCAGAGCTGCGCCAACGTCCCGGCCGAGATCCTCAACCCGCGCAACACGTGGGCGGACAAGGCCGCGTACGACCTGAAGGCCAAGCACCTCGCCGGCCTGTTCAACAAGAACTTCGGCAAGTACGCCGACCGCGCCAGCGAAGCGATCCGCGGCGCTGGCCCGAAGGCCTGAGCGAGCGCGGCGACCCCGCGGTCGCCGCCGCC
>JBEITC010000672.1:0-1519 GCA_040375075.1 Planctomycetota bacterium
CGCCGCGAGCGGCACGCCGAGCAGCACGCCGACCCACCACGTCGCGATCACGCCCCAGACGAGGGCGAGCAGGATCGGATCGTCGGTGCCGATCGGCGGATGCGCGACGGTGAAGTACTCGACGCTGAGGTGCGCGGTGACGAGATCGTGCGCAACGCCGTAGAGCACGGCCGCGCCGATGCAGGTGCCGACGATCCCGAGCGTCTCGCGCAGCTGGCCCATCGCCGCATCCTACGCGCCGCGCGCCGTCACTTCGCGTCGGCGTACGCGGCGAACAGACGCGCCACCATGCCGTCGTCGACGACGCCGCCCGCGCTGTCGCCCATCAGGTCGTCGAGCAGGCCGTCCCACTCGACGATGCGCAGGCCGAACGGGCCGCTCGCGTCGCCTTCGTAGGTGCGCAGGTACGCGTCCTGGAAGCCGACGAGGTGGCCGAACTCGTGCGCCAGCTCGCGCGGCCGGATGGGATCCGTGCCCAGCAGGATGGCGCGGTTCATCATCGCGACGGTGCTGGCGACGCCGGTGGTCAGCACCATCGCGCCCTCGGGGAAGCGCGCGAGGTGCGCGTCCTGGTCGACGAGCTCGCCGGCCGGCGGCGGCGGCGCGCGCCAGTCGTCGGCGGTCATGCGCCGCCAGCGCACGTCGACGCGCAGGTTGGCGCGCTTGCTGGCCGCGCACTCCGACCACTCGCGCACGATCGCCTCGCGCATGCGCGCGAGGAACGCGTCGTCGGCGACGTCGGTGGTGATCTCGACGTCGAGCCGGCGCGCGCCGCCTTCGTCGGCGACGAGGCGCAGCGCCTTGTTGGGCGTGAACGGCGCGAGCTCGGCCTGGATCTCGTCGTGCAGCGCCTGCGCTTCGACGGCCTTGGCCGGATCGACGCGCAGCAGCTGCAGGCGATCGACCTTGGCGGCGATGCGGTTGCGGCCCTGGAAGTAGGCCTCGTACTTCGGCACCGCGTCCTGCCAGTAGCGGTGGTACGCGACCTGCCGCTGCAGCGAGTCGTGCCGGCCCTTGAGTCGCATGTACTCGGCGACCTGCGCGGCGAGATCGCCGGCGTCGGCGCGCGCGGCGAGCAACGCGGCGTCGCGCAGGTCGCGCGCGTACATCACGCTGACGTCCTCGAGCGCGTAGCGGCGACTGCCGATCGGCGTCGTCGTCACCGGCAGGTCGGGACGGATCGGCGGCAGCAGCCCGTAGCCACGCGCGCGCGGTTGCGGCGGCGTCGGCTGCAGCCGTTCGATGGCGGCTTCGTCGGCGCCGTCCTTGGCGCGGCGCAGCAGCGTCGTGTGCGCGGCCTCCATCGACTGCGTGAAGCGGACGACCTCGCCGTCGAGCCACTTGGTCACCTGCTGCCACGGCGGCGTCGGCGGCGTCGCGGGCGGCGTCGGCGGCTGGTTCGATGGCGGCGTCGACGTCTGGGCGGCGAGCGTGTCGGTCATGGCGAAGAGCGCGGCGAGGACGAACGCAGGCGCGGCGAGCAGGCGGCGATCGGCGCGGGCGTTCATGGCGTGCGAGC
>JBEITC010000184.1:0-7333 GCA_040375075.1 Planctomycetota bacterium
GACACCGGCCGGCGAGAACGAGAAGCAGCCAAAGATGGGGCAGTCGCGCGTCGGCCAGTGGAGCTGGTACAGGTCGATGTAGTCGCAGCACAGGCGCTCGATCGAGGCGCGGCATGACTTCTCGAGGATGTCGGCTTCATAAGAGTGGCAGTAGCCGGCGGGCATGTTTTTGCCTGGCCCATCCACGCCTTCAATCCAGTCGGGCCCACCAATGCGCGACGGGTTGCACTTGGTCGCGATGTACAGGTCCTGGCGTTTGATCTTGCCCTCGCGTGTGCGTGCGGTCAGCCACTTGCCCATCCACGCCTCGGTCGTCTTGCCGTAGTTGAAGGCAACGGGGTACAGCTCAGCAGTATCAAAGAAATTTGCTCCCATCTCCACCGCTTTGTCGAGCTGCGCGAACGCCTCCTCCTCCTTGCCGTTGAATGAGCCCCAGGTCATCGTGCCAATGCAGCACTCGGTGACCATCATGTCACTCCGACCGAACTTCACCTTGGTCAGCTCTGTTTTGCGTACGACCGACATCGATCTGCCGCAATACGTGTTCTTATAGTGTTCTTATAAGGATCCGTCGGCCGCGGCGGGCTTCGCGTCGGCGTTGCTCGCCTCGGGCCGCGCCGAGGGCGCTGGCTTCCGGTACGAAGCCGAGCTGCCGTCGACGGCGGGGCTCGCGCAGGTGCTGGTCGCCACCGTCGGCGGCGAGGTCGCGTCGGCGACCTTCGCGCCGGGAGGCCGGCCATGAAGCTCCCGGCACGGTGGCGCGTCGGCGCTTGTTCGCACGCCGGCTCGGTGCGCACGGCCAACGAGGACGACTACCTGCTCGCGACCGCCGGGGCCGACGGGCCGCTGTTCGTCGGCATCGCCGACGGCATGGGCGGCCACGCCGGCGGCGCCGAGGCCAGCCGCACCGCGCTGCGCGCCATCGCCGGCGAAGCGCTCGACGCCGGTCGGAACGATGCGCCGGCGGTCCGGCTGCAGCGCGGCTTCGACGTCGCCGGCCGCAAGGTCGCCGACGCCGGCGCCGCGGTGCCGGCGCTGCGCGGCATGGGCACGACCGCGACGACGCTGCTGCTCGCAGGCAATCGGGCCGTCGTCGGCCACGTCGGCGACACGCGCCTCTACCGGTTGCGCGCGGACCGCTGCGAGCGGCTCACCGAGGACCACGCCGCGCGCGCGCCGGAGAACCTGCTGACGCGCTGCATCGGCGCTGGCCGCGCCGAGGTCGCCGCCGACCACGCCGAGGTCGAGGTGCAACCGGGGGACCGCTTCGTCCTCGTCAGCGATGGCGTCTGGAGTGTCGTCGACGATGCCGCGCTGGCTCGTCTGGCGGCGCGCCGCGAGCCGCGCGAGGCCGCCGAGGCGCTGGTGCGGCAGGCGCTCGCGTTGGGCGGCCCCGACAACGCCACGGCAGTGGTCGTCGAGGCCGGCGCGGACGACGGCGTCGGCGGCATGGCGGAGGTGGACCTGCCGCGCGACGAGCGGCCCGAGGACCGGTCGCTGTGGCCGCGCGCGGCGGCGTTGCCGTCGGTCGCGGCGCCCTGGGCGCTGCTCGCCGTCGGCGCGTCGTTGTTGGCGGTCGCGGCGCTGCGCGCGCTCGGCCTCGACGCCGCGCTGCTGGCGATGTTCCGCGGCTGAGCGGCGCCAACTTCGTGGCGGGGGCGTTGCCCGCCGCACGGCGATCCGCAACGATGGCGCGACCCCTCGGACGACGATGCCAAAGAAGCTGCAGCGCAAGATCTCCGCTCCCGTGACCGCCGCACCGGCGGCGGCGCCCGCGGCCGGCGGAGGCGGCGGCATCGCGCTGTTCCGCAGCAACCGCGTCACCCCGCGCACGCTCGCCGAGTTCACCAGCCAGCTCGCCGTCCTCCTCAACGCCGGCATCCCGATCACCAAGAGCCTGCGCATCCTCGAGGGCCAGCTGCCGCCCGGGCCGATGAAGCGCGTCGCCGCGTCGCTGGTCGAGGACGTCGAGGGCGGCACCGCGCTGTCCGAGGCGATGACGAAGCACGACGGCGTGTTCGACCCGCTCTACACGAACATGGTCCGCGCCGGCGAGGCGGGTGGCGTGCAGGAGGAGATCCTCAACCGCCTGTCGGGCTTCCTGACCGCCAGCGAGGCGATCAAGTCGCGCGTCAAGGGCGCCCTCGCCTACCCGGTCGCGATCCTGATCGTCGCCATCAGCGTGCTGCTGCTGGTCTTCGCCTTCGTCATCCCGCGCTTCAAGCAGGTGTTCGAGGCGACCGGCAAGGCCTCGATGCACTGGACGACGCAGCTGGTCATCGACATCGGCGAGCACCTGAAGTTCTGGTGGTGGATCTACCTCGTCGCGGTCGTGCTGCTGTTCGTGCTGCACCGCGTGCTGCTGGGCAAGGCCGCCGGCTACCGGTCGGTGATGCATCGCTTCGCGCTGCGCGTGCCGCTGTTCGGCAAGCTCGTGCACAAGAGCCTCGTCGCCCGCTTCGCCCGCACCTTCGGCACGCTGATCCAGAGCGGCGTGCCGCACCTCGACGCGCTCGACATCCTCGCGGCCTCGACCGCGAACGTGCACATGAAGTCGGCAGTCGGCGGCGTGCAGGCCTCGATCCGCGAGGGCGCCGGCTTCGCCGTGCCGATGGGGGAGAGCGGCATGTTCGACGACATCGTCGTCAACATGGTCGACGTCGGCGAGCAGACGGGCGAGCTCGACCGCATGCTGTCGAAGATCGCCGACCGCTACGAGACCGAGGTCGACCGCACGATCGAGACGACGTTCAAGCTGATCGAGCCGATCCTGCTGGTGTTCCTCGCCGTCGCCGTCGGCTTCATCGTCTTCGCCTTGTTCATGCCGCTGCTGCAGATGATGCAGGGCCTCGGCAAGAGATGAGCCTGTGTCGCTCGCGTGGCGCATCCTGCTGCTGGCGCTCTCGCTGAACGTCGTCACCGTCGGCAGCGTGCAGGTGGCGGTCTGGTTCGCGCAGCGTTCCTGGCTGCGCGATCGCGACGAGTCGCTGCGGGCGCAGGTGCAGGGCTCGTTCACCGAGATCAGCCGCGTCTACTCGCCGGGCGCGCTGCGCAGCGCGTCGGGTGACGCCGCGGTCGTCCGTCGCCTGCTGACGACGGCGACGACGCGCGACCTGTACGAGGACGTCATCGTCACCACCGGCCGGCCGCCGTACGAAGGCGTCTACCTCAACCCGCTCGGCGCGCTGCACCGCGATCCGGACCAGTTCCCCAGCGCGGTCATCACGGCGGGCATCGTCCAGGCGCGGCAGACGGACGGCATGCTGCCGATCGCCGGCGGCTACGGCTACGCGCTCCGCCAGGACGACGACGTCGTCGGGTTCTTGTGGTTCCAGCCACGGCTGACGCAGGCGCTGCCGGCGGCGTTGCCGTTGTGGACGTCGATCGTCGGCGTGCTCGCCTCGACGCTGCTGTTCGGCGCGTTCCTGTACTGGATCACGGCGCGCACGATCCGGCGGCCGTTGCAGGCCATCGGCGAGGCGGCGGCCGCCGTCGGCAGCGGGCGCTTCGACGTGCGCGTGCCCGAGCGCCAGGGCGTGCCCGAGCTCGATCCGCTGGCGACGACCTTCAATCGCATGGCGGCCCGGGTCGCCGACCAGACGCGCGCGCTCGAGAGCGCCGTCCGCGCGGCCGTCGAGGAGACCAAGCAGAAGGAACGCGCGCTGGTGCTCAGTTCGCGCCTCGCCAGCATCGGCACGCTCGCCGCCGGTGTCGCGCACGAGATCAACAACCCGATCGGCGGCATGCAGAACGCCGTCAACCGCCTGCTGCAGGCGCCGGACCTGGGCGAGCGCCAGCGCACGTACCTGACGCTGGTGCAGGACGGCCTGCAGCGCATCGCCCGCACCGCCCGTCGGTTGCTCGACTTCTCGCCCCGGCAGGCGTCGCCGGGCCGCTTCGGGCTCGCCAGCGCGATCGATGGCGCGCGCGCGCTCGTCGAACACCGCGCGCAGCTCGCCAACGTGCGCTTCGAGGTCGACGTCGCGCCCGGCCTGCCGGCGGTCCACGGCGACCAGCACGAGATCCAGCAGGTGATGCTCAACCTGTTCCTGAACTCGCTCGACGCGCTCGATGGCCGGCCGGAGGGCCGCATCCGCGTGCAGGCGCGCGCCGACGGCGGCCGCGTGCTGCTCTGCGTCGACGACGACGGCCCGGGCATGGATCCGGCGCTGCTCGGCCGCGTCTTCGACCCGTTCTTCAGCAGCAAGGCGCGGCCCGACGCCAGCGGGCTCGGCATGTTCATCTGCTACTCGATCGTGCAGAACCACGGCGGCGAGATCGCCGTCGACTCGCGTCCCGGCGAGGGCTTCCACGTGCGCATCGCGCTGCCGGCCGCGGTCTGAGCCGGTCGTCGGATCAGCTCGCCGCTTCGACGGCGGCGTGCAGCCAGACCTGGTTCTTGCCGCGGCGCTTGGCTTCCTGCAGCGCGCGGTTGGCGTTGCGGCGCAGGCCCTCGACGCTGGACGCGCTGCGGCCGTCGTAGCTGTCGACGCCGATCGAGACCGACAGCGTGCGCTGGAAGGCGCCGCGCTGCACGTTCATCGCGCCGACGCGCTGGCGGATGCGCAAGGCCGTCTGCACCGCCTCGGCCGGCGTCGTCTGCGGCAACAGCACGCAGAACTCGTCGCCGCCGAAGCGGGCCGCGAAGTCCGTCTCGCGCACGGTCGCCTTGAGCTCGTCGGCGACGCGGCGCAGCACCTCGTCGCCGAAGCCGTAGTCGGTCGCGTCGTTGACGCCCTTGAAGTCGTCGACGTCGATCAGCAGCAGCGAGACCGGGTTCTGGTAGCGCTGCGCGCGCTTCCACTCGAGGTCGAGGAGCGTGCGCATGTGGCGCTCGCTGATCAGGCCGGTCTTGAAGTCGACGCTGACCTGGCGCTCCAGCTGGCGGGCTCGCCCGTGCAGGTCGCAGACGCGCTCGCGCGTGCGCAGCGCCAGTTCCACGCGGTGGAAGCACTCGAGCGGGTTGGCGGGCTTGACCACGAAGTCGCGGAACGGCACCGCGAGGTGGCGGGCCTCCGCCAGCGACGCGAGGTCCGGCACCATCAGCACGACCGGCACCGGGTCGTCGTCGCCTTGCAGGCTCTCGATCAGCTCGAGTTCGACGCTGCCATCGCACAGCACGAGCGGATTGAGCAGCACGACGTCGGGTCGGGTCGCGGTGGCGAGCCGGTGGCTCTGCGCCAGCGAGTCGCCGATGTGCACGGCGTGGCCGGCGCGGGCGAGCATCCCCGGGAGGTCGCCGAGCGGATCGCGCCCATGGTTCATCACCAGCACGATGCGTGCGTTGTGGCGGTCGTCCTCCTCCCGGTGGGGGCCTGGGAGGCGGTCGAGGCGGCTGTGCTGGCTGTCCAAGCGGCGGGCGGGGCGAGGGTGCGAGGCCGGGGTGCGCGGCCGGAGGACCCTCCGGCAGGGCCGGAGTCTACCTCGTCGGGCGGGGGTGGGAAGCGGCCGCTCATGCGGCGGACCGCGGCCAGGGGCTGCGATTCTCGCCTTGACGCGCGGCAGGTCGTCCCTAAGATCCTCCGCCCCACATTCCCACCAACCGTGGCGCTGCCGTGGTTGGTTCGATTTCGCGCAGAACGCCGTCAGGCATACCCACAGCAGGCAAGGAGCCGTTTCCAACGTGCCGCTCGTAACCGCACAAGAGTTGATCGACGCCGGCGTCCACTATGGCCATCAGGCCAGCCGGTGGAATCCGAAGATGAAGCCGTTCATCCACGGCAAGCGGCACAAGATCCACGTGATCAACCTGGAGGAGACGATCCGCGGTCTCTACCGCGCGACGCACTTCCTGCGTCACCTCGCCGCGACCGGGGCCCAGATCATGTTCTTGGGCACCAAGAAGCAGATCCGGCCGGTCGTCGAGGCCGAAGCGAAGAAGTGCAGCATGCCGCCCGTCACGGAGCGTTGGATCGGCGGCACGCTGACCAACTTCGCGACCGTGCGCGAGCGTCTCGCCCGCCTCGTCGACCTCGAGCAGCTCGAGACGACCGGCGGCATCGAGAAGTACAAGAAGAAGGACCAGTCGACGATGCGCCGCGAGATGAAGCGCATCCGCCGCAACCTGGAAGGCGTGCGTGAACTGCACGGCCTGCCGGGCGCGCTGATCGTCGTCGACCCGCGGCGCGAGGACAACGCCATGCGCGAGGCCAAGCGCATGAACGTCCCGGTCGTGTGCGTCCTCGACACCGACTGCGACCCGTCGCTCGCCGACATCGTCATTCCGGCGAACGACGACGCGATGAGCTCCGTCCAGCTGATCCTCGGCAAGCTGTCCGAGGCGATCATGGAAGGTCGCAAGCAGTGCGACGAGATGACGCTGCGTGACGCGCAGCGCACGGCCTCGGACGACGTCCGCAACCGTCAGGCTCCTGGTCGCCGCGCGGATGGCCGCGATGGCGGCGGTCGCGGCGGTCGCGATGGCGGTGGTCGCCGTGGCGGTCCGGGCGGCGGTCGTCGTGGTCCGGGCGGTCCGGGCGGCGGCGGTGGCGGTGGTGGTGGCGGCGGTGGCCGCTTCCAGTCCGGCGGTCACGCCGACTCCGTCTCGATCGGCTCGGAGCGCACCGAGGCGGCTCCGGCTGCTGCGGCTCCGGCCAGCACGACGCCGGCGCAGGGCTGAGCCCCGCGCAGACGTACTTCCTTCCGCGCGCGCGCGCGTCGGATCGGGGCCGGATCGACCGGCCCCGCTTCGTTCCTGCGCCGCACCTGCAACCGATTCCGCGTGCCGCGAGCACGCCCTAGTCAACCGAGCAACACCATGACCGAGATCGATGCCAAGACCGTGATGCGCCTGCGCGAGATGACCGGCGCCCCGATGATGGACTGCAAGGCCGCGCTCAAGGAGAGCAGCGGCGACATGGAGAAGGCGAAGGACGTCCTGCGCAAGAAGGGCAAGCAGCTCGCCGACAAGGCCTCGGGCCGCGAGGTCAAGGAAGGCCTCGTCTACGCCTACCAGCACCACAACGGCAAGCTCGCCGTCCTCGTCGAGGTCGCGTGCGAGACGGACTTCGTCGCCAAGAACGAGGACTTCAAGGCCTTCTGCCGCGGCGTTGCGCTGACGGTCGCCGCCTACAGCCCGATGTTCCTCAATCGCGAGTCGGTCCCGGCCGACGCGATCGAGAAGGAGAAGCAGATCGTCTCCGAGATGGCGGCCGAGTCGATGAAGGGCAAGCCGCAGGCGGTGATCGACAAGGCGGTCGAAGGCCGTCTCGACAAGTTCTACGCCGAGAAGTGCCTGATGGAGAAGCAGTACGTGCCGGACGACACCAAGTCGGTCGAGCAGATGCGCACCGAGCTCGTCGGCAAGATCGGCGAGAACATCATCGTGCGCCGC
>JBEITC010000445.1:0-3406 GCA_040375075.1 Planctomycetota bacterium
ACACCTGAGAACGCGCGCTTTCGAGCGCCAGCAGGCGCCTCACAGCAACCTCCTCCTCCGCGCGTGAGGGCCCCCGCCCCCGCGGGGCGGGGCGGGGGGGGCGGGGGGGGGCCGGGGGGGGGGGGGGGGGGCCGCCCCGGGCCCCCGGGGGCGCGCGGGGCCGCCGCGGCGGTAGCGGGTCGCAGTCGGCGTGCGGCAGGGATGGCCGCCGTCGCGCGCGTAGCGGGGGGCGCTGCCGCGCAAGCGAGGGTTTCGCCTTTCCGCCCGTCACGCCAGCGCGCGGACTGCATTGGCGGAGCGCGGTCCCGACGGGTCGCCCGCTCGTCCCGCCTGGGGCCGGTGGTTCTGCCCCGGCAACCGCCCGCCCGCTCGCCATGACGCCTTTCGCCCCGCCGTCGTCCCGTCCTGCCCGTTGCCTCCGCCTGCTCGCCGCCGCAGCGCTCGCCGGTGCGCCGCTCGCCGCGCAGTCCTGGGTGCAGCGGACGCTGTCGGTGCATCCGGCGGCGCGCAGCCGCACGCCGCTGGCGTACGACGTGCACCGCGGCATGACGACGCTGTTCGGTGGCCAGGACGCCGCGTCCGCGCCGCGCAACGACACGTGGGAGTTCGACGGCACGGCCTGGATCCCGCGCGCTCCGGGCGTGCAGCCGAGCGCGCGCTGGGGCCACAGCATGGCATTCGACAGCAAGCGCGGCGTCGTCGTGCTGGTCGGTGGCTTCAACGGCCTGACCAGCTTCGCCGACACCTGGGAGTGGAACGGCACGACGTGGACGCAGCGGTCGGGCCTGCCGCCGGCGTACGCGCGTTCGTCCGCCGGCATGGCGTACGACAGCGTGCGCGGCGTCTGCGTGTTGGCGTGCGGAGCACCCAACGCCTCGACGGCGGTGGCGGACGTCTGGGAGTACAACGGCAGCTTCTGGGCGCAACGCAGCAACTCCGGCCCATTCCTGCCGCGCCGCAACGTGTCGATGGCGTTCGACGAAGTGCGGCGCGAGACGCTGCTGTTCGGCGGCGTCAACGGTGCCGGCACGACGCTGTATGGCGACCTGTGGTCGTGGAACGGCACGACGTGGACGCAGCGTTCGAACAGCGGCCCGTCGGCGCGCCGCGACGCGGCGATGGCCTTCGACGGCAACTGCGGCCGCGCTGTGCTGTTCGGCGGCTACGGCACGAACTTTCAAAGCGACAGCTGGGCCTGGGACGGCGCCAGCTGGACGCCGCTCGGCACGGTGCCGTCGGCGACGATCGCCGCGCCGGGTCTCGCGCACGACGCGCAGCGCGGGCAGTTCGTGCTGCTGTACGGCAATGCCACCGGCGCGCCCGGCAATACGTGGGAACTCGGCGCTTCGTGCAGCCGCGCGATGACGACCATCGCATCGCCGGTGGTCGGCCAGACCGCGCAGTTCCGCTACGCCTATCCTGGCGTTGCCGGCAACCTGCACTTCTGCTGGACGCTGATCACGCCGCGGCAGCCGCTGGCGCTGCCGGTCCCGATCCCAGGCTTTGCTTCGATCGGCCGGTGCCGCGTCGACCTGCTGACGCAGCTCGCGGCGCCGGCGACGTTCTTGGACGGCAGCGGCGCGCTGACGACGGCGCTGTCGATCCCCAACAATCTGGCGTTCTCGGGGTTCCAGTTCGACG
This sequence comes from Planctomycetota bacterium, assembly GCA_040375075.1. Lineage (GTDB taxonomy): Bacteria > Planctomycetota > UBA1135 > UBA1135 > UBA2386 > UBA2386. The sequence continues at coordinate 1,642 of JBEITC010000445.1, forward strand.
TGCAGTCGGTGGACCTCGATCTGTTCACGAACACGCTGCGGTGGGCCGCCAACGACGTCGAAGCGACGGTCGGTCCGACGGCGCCGGCAGCGGCCTTCACGGCGACGCCGACGATCGGCAGCGCGCCCCTGACGGTGAGCTTCACCGACGCCTCGACGGAGAATCCGACGTCGTGGCAGTGGGACTTCGACAACGACGGCACGATCGACTCGACGCAGCAGAACCCGTCGTGGACGTACACGAGCAACGGCGTGTACTCGGTGCGGCTGGTGGCGACGAACGTCGTCGGCAGCGGGACGGTGACGCGCAGCCAGCTGATCGCGGTCGGGTTCCCCGGCCCGTCGCCGGGCACGCAACCCAACATGGTCCCGATCGCGCCGGGGACGTTCCAGATGGGGTCGACGGCGGGAAGCAGCAACGAGCAGCCGGTGCACCAGGTCACACTGAGCGCCCCGTTCTGGATGAGCAAGTACGAGGTGACGCAGGCGGAGTACCAGGCGGTGGTGGGCAGCAACCCGAGCTTCTTCCAGGGCGCCAGCGCCCCGAACGCGCCGCAGCGGCCGGTGGAGACAGTGAGCTGGAACGATGCCCTCGCCTACTGCCAAGCGTTGACGGTGAGCGAGCAGGCTGCGGGGCGCGTACCGGCGGGCTACCGGTACCAGCTGCCGACCGAGGCCGAATGGGAGTACTGCTGCCGCGCTGGCACCACGACGGAATGGAGCACGGGCACGAGCCTGAGCACGAGCCAAGCGAACTTCCAGGGCGCGCTGGCCAACAGCACGCACCCTGCCGGCCAGACCGCGGCGGTCGGCAGCTACGCGCCAAACGCGTTCGGTCTGCACGACATGCACGGCAACGTGTTGGAATGGTGCCTCGATGCCTACGCGCCGTACGCGCCCGGCCCAGTCACCGATCCGTTTGTGACCGGTGGGGGCAAGGTTGCCCGCGGCGGCAATTGGGGCAGCGGCTACACGGCGCCCGACTGCACCTCGGCCGTGCGCCTGCCCGGATTCACGGAGAGCAGGGTTGGGTTTCGGGTGGTGCTCGCCCCAGTTCGGCCGACCCCGTTCGTGAACCTGGTCGCGATCACGCCGGGGACGTTCCAGATGGGGTCGACGGCGGGGCAAAGCAACGAACAGCCCGTGCACCAAGTCACGCTGAGCTATCCGTTCTGGATCGGCAAGTACGAGGTGAAGCAGACGGAGTACCAATCGGTGATGGGCAGCAACCCGAGCTCCTTCCAAGGCGCCAGCGCGCCGAACTGGCCGCAGCGGCCGGTAGAGACGGTGAGTTGGAACAGCGCGGTTGCGTACGGCCAGGCGTTGACGGCGATCGAGCAGGCGGCTGGTCGGTTGCCGCCGGGCTACCAATACCGGTTGCCGACGGAGGCGGAGTGGGAGTACTGCTGCCGTGCGGGCACGACGACGGAGTGGCACACCGGTACGAGCTTGAGCACCAGCCAAGCAAACTTCGCCGGTGCGCTGGCCAACGCCACCAACACCTCCGGCCAGACGGCGGTGGTCGGCACCTACGCGCCGAACGCGTTCGGCCTGCACGACATGCACGGCAACGTGTGGGAGTGGTGCCTCGATTCCTTCGCGACGTACGCGGCCGGCCCAGTCACCGATCCGTTTGTGACCGGCGGCTCGAACCGCGTGCTCCGCGGCGGCAGTTGGTTCAGCAGCAACTCGGCGACCGTCTGTCGCTCGGCCTACCGCGGCAGCACCTTGCCCACCATCACGGCCATGATCTACGGGTTCCGGGT
>JBEITC010000109.1:0-9598 GCA_040375075.1 Planctomycetota bacterium
CGGCGGCCGACGCGCCCGCGCCGTCGCCGTCGCCCGCGCCGTCGCGAAGGACCGGATCGCCCGCCGCGCACGCAGAAATCGCAAACAGCGACACCAGCAGCACGCGCGACGCCAACGGCCTCATCGCCGCACGGTACGGCTCCCGTGATTCCTTCGGAATAGCGCGGCGGCGACCCGCGTCGGACAGCGCGCACCTGACAAGGAACCACATGCACCACCAAGTCCGTTCGTTCGCCGCCGCGGCGCTCCTCTTCCCGATCTGCAGCGCCTTCACGCATGCGCCCGAGCTGGCGCGCCAGGGCGACCCGACGCGCAGCGCGGCTGTCGCCGCGGCGCCGGCCGCCGATCCGTTCGTGCTGCCCGCCGGCAGCCTCGAGCTCGCCGACGTCGTCGCGCGCGCGTCCGAGTACCTCGGCTGCAACGTGCTGATCCAGAAGGGCGCGCTGCCGGACGCCGGCAAGGCGCCGCTGACGCTGCAGCGCGGCCTCAAGACCGACCGCGCCGGCTGCGAGGAGTTCCTCGCCGCGGCGCTCGCGCACTACGGCATGACGCTGACGTACGTCGACAGCAAGCAGACGACGATGGAAGCGCTGTTCCCGACCTCGTCCAACGCCGAGCGCGCGCTGCAGCGCGCGACGCCGCGCACCATCGACGAAGTGCTCGCGCGGCCCGACCTCGCCATGCCGGCGACCGTCGTCGTCGACATCAAGCACTGCGACCTCGGTGAGGCGCTGTCGGCGATGCAACCGTTCGCGGCACGCGGCAAGGGCATCGGCCTCGGCCTGACCGTCGGCCGGCTGGGCGACAGCAAGCGCCTGCTGATGGTCGGCCTGCAGACCGAGATCGCGCAGGCGCTCGCCGTGCTGCGCGCCGTCGACCGCCCCGAGGCCGCGACCGAGACGCTGCGCCGCGAACGCGACCGCGAGGTCGAGCAGCTGCAGCGCCGCATCGACGGCCTCGAGCGCAAGCTCAAGGACGCCGACAAGCCGGCCGCCGGCAAGTGAGCAGGGCGGCAGCCGGCGAGACGATCCGGCCTTGGTCGCCGCTGCCGGGACGCGCTTCGCGCGCGGACGCGTGGCGGCGACGATCCGATTGTCTGCTGGCCAGCCTCGCGGCGCGCGCGATCTCCCGATCGCGCCCCGCCGCCCCGCGCCTCACCCGCGCGCCAGCAAGTTCACCAGCACCCGCAGCGCGCCTTCATGCCCGCGGCGCAGCTGGCGGTAGAGCGCGAGCGAGCAGTAGACGAAGTCGCCGCGGCCGAACTGCGTGACGAGCAGCGCGCCCTGGTGCGGCTGCTTGTCGCCGGGATCCTGCATCGCCAGCAGCGGCGTCCACGCCGCGTCCCAGGTCTTGGGGAAGTTGAGGCCGCGCTCCTGCACCCAGCCGGCGAAGTCACGCTCGCCGAGTTCGTGCGGGTAGCGCAGCAGCGCGTGGCCCGGCTGCAGGAAGGTCACCGCCGCGTTCTCGTCGGTCACGCGCTCGTCGGCGATCGTCAGCGGGAACGGCGCCAGCGACGGCCGCCCGTCCTTCTCGTTCCACTCACCGCTCTTGTGGTACATCGCGACCACGCGGCCGCCGCCGCGGCAGTACTGCTGCAGGCGATCGCGCAGCTCGGCGAGCTCCGGGCGATGGAAGTACGCGCGGATGTCGAGCAGCACGGCGGTGTAGTCCTCGAGCCGCGCGCTCATCAGCTCGTCGCGCGAGAGCGCCGCGTACGGCACGCCGAGGTCGGCGAGCGCCTGCTCGGTGCTGTCGTCCGGGCCGCGCACGAGCAGGACCTTCATGCCGTCGGGCACGGTCACGTCGACGATGCGGATCGGCAGGCGCGCCTGCGCGTCCTGGAACTCGAAGCCGATGCCCGCGCTCGCCGACAGTTCCTCGGCCTCGATGCGCGCCTTGACCAGCACGCGCGCTTCGGCGCGCTCCGCCGACAGCGTCAGCCGGCCGGGCACACTGGTCGCCGCGATGCCCGCGCCCATGCGCAGCGCCACGGGATCGCTGACGAGGAACGGCGACCGGTTGCCGACGCGCACATGGAACGTGCGCTCGACGACGGCGCCGCGGCGCACGACGGCGACCTCGCGGTCCCACGCGACCTCGACGGGAGGCACGGGGTCGTAGTCGAGCGCGACCGGCACGCGCAGCGGCACGCCGTCGAGCGTGAAGGCCACGTCGACGCCGGCGACCGCGGGCACGAGGCCGCTGGCGACGACGTCGTCCGTGGCTGGCGCAGCGCCAACCGCTGGCACCGCGCAGGTGACGGCGACCTGGAAGCAGCCCGGACGCGGCGCCGGCCGGAGCGCTGGCGCGGCCGGCTTGGTCGGATCGGCCCCGGTCGCAGGCGCCGCCGCACCGTTCGACGCGTTCGTCGTCGGCGTGACGTCGTTGGACCACGTCGTCGGCACCTGGAATGGCAGACGGACCGCCGCGTCACCCGCAGCGCCCTTGCCGCCCGGCGCGTCCGCGTTCGGCGCGGCGCCGCCGCTCGTGCTCGTGCCCTGCGGCATGCCGTCGAACGGCGTCAGCCGCACGACGACCTGCGCCGGTTCGCCGACGGCGTCGCCGCAGCGCACCGCGATGTCGCGCACGCGCTCGTGGCCGTGCACGACGACGTAGGCCTTGCCGCTGCTGCCGAACGCGACGGCGCGGTCGGCGAGCCACGCTTCGACGCGCACGCCGGCGGCGGCGAGCAGCAGGCGCTGCAGCGCGTCGCGTCGGTGGCGCAGCACGGCGACCCGACGGCGCGCCGCAGGCACGGCGAGGTCCTGCACGGCGTCGATCTCCTGCGCAACGGCGCCGAGCCGTTCGCGCGCGAGCGCCAGCAACTCCGCCGCTGGCAGCGCGCCAGCGTTGGCCGGAATGCCAGCGCCACCGCGCGGCTCGCGGCCCCACTGCGCGAGATCGACCGCGCGCGCGACCGTCGCCGCGTCGGCTTCGGCCGGAACGGCGAGCTTCCACGTGTCCTTGCCGACCTGCAGCGGGTCGTGCGGCCCCCACGGGCCCTGCGAGACGTGCTGCGTCCAGGCGCGGTACGCGAGCCGCGCGTAGGTCTCGCCGCGCGCGGGATCGAGTTCGGCGGGATCGAGCACGAGCTGCGCGTCCTCGGCGCCGCAACGCATGAACATCCACGGCACGAAGCGACCGGCGGCGGCGCGCTCCTTGAGGACCTCGACGGCGGCCCACCACGTCGCGCGGTGATGGCCGTGGCCTTGGGTCAGGCTGTGGTTGGTGATGATCACGTCCGGATCGACCGCGTCGATCGCCGCGCGCATCGCCGCCAGCAGCGGCTCCTTGCCCCACACGCCGAGCGTCTCGTCGAGCGTCTTGCTGAAGCCGAAGTCCGGCATGCCGAGCCAGCGCACCGCGACGCCGCTCATCGCCGCGGCGCGCAGCGTCTCGCGCACGCGGATCGCGGCGAGCTCGGGGCCGATCTCGCGGCCGATCGCGTTCTGGCCGCCGTCGCCGTAGGTCGAGTACGCGGTGACGACGCGCATGCCGTGCTTGCGGCGCAGGATCGTGTCGGTGCGCGACGACTCGTCGTCGGGATGCGCAGCGACGTTGAGCACGACGACGTCGGTGGCGAGGTCGCGCAGCGTCTGGTGGATGGCGACGAGGCCGGCCTCGGGCTCGGCCTGCTGGGCGACCGCGACCGGCGCGGCGGCGAACAGCAGGGCAGCGGCGGCGGCGATGGCGCGGCAGGCCACCGCGCAACGCACGGACACGGCGACGCGCCCAGCGCACGTCGGCAGCCGCGAAGCGCTGGCAGCTGGTGCGACGGCGGAGGCGGATGGTGACGCGACGGGACGGCCGACGCCGGCGCGCGCAGACGACTTGGACATTGGCTGGCGACTCATCGGGCGAGGCTCCGCAGGCGCTTCATCGCTTCCTCGAGCACCGGCCAGTCGACGGCGAACTGGAAGCGCATCGTGCGCACGCCGTCCGGCACGCTGTGGAACAGGTGGCCCGGCACGGCGTTGACCTGGATGCGTTCGATCATCTTGAGCACGGCCGGGTGCGGCTCGACGTCGCCGAAGACCTTGCGGTAGTCGGCGAGCACGTAGTACGCGCCCTGCGGCAGCACGAAGTCGAAGCCGGCGTCGCGCAGGGCGGCGCAGAAGGCGTCGCGCTTCTTCTCGTAGCCCGCCTGCAGGTCGGAGTAGTAGCTGTCGGGCAGCTGCTCGAGCGCGCGCTGCACGCCGCGCTGCATCGGCCGCGCCGCGCAGACCTCCATCTGGTCGAAGACGATGCCGCACTTCTCGACGATCGCCGCCGGGCCGGCGAGGAAGCCGATGCGCCAGCCGGTCACCGAGTACGTCTTGCTGAACGAGTTCATCGTCAGCGTGCGCTCGGCGAGCCCGGGCACGCTCGCCGGCGAGACGTGCTTGCGGCCGTCGAAGCACATGTACTCGTAGACCTCGTCGGTCAGCACCAGCACGTCGCTGCCATCCAGCACGGCGGCGAGCGCGTCGAGCTCGGCGCGCGACCAGACCTTGCCCGACGGATTGCCCGGCGTGTTGACGACGACGGCGCGCGTGCGCGGCGTCAGCGCGCGCTTCAGCGCCGCCGGATCGAAGGCCAGCGTCTCGCGGTCGAGCGCGACGGCGACGGGCTTGGCCCCGAACAGCGGCGTCGTCGACCAGTGGTAGCTGTAGAACGGCTCGAACAGCACGACCTCGTCGCCCGGCTCGATCAGCGTCATGCCGGCGGCGAAGAACGCGCCGCTGCTGCCGGTGCAGACCGCGACGTTGGCGGCTTCGTAGGGCAGGCCGTTGTGGCGCTGCAGCTTCTTGGCGATGGCGGCGCGCAGCTCGGGCAGGCCGGCGTACGGCGTGTACAGCTGGCGGTCGCCGCCGCCGATCGACGCCAGCGCGCCGTCGACGAGGGGCCTTGGCGTGTCGAGGTCGCAGACGCCCTGGCCGAGGTTGATGCCGCCGGGCACGGCGTTGATGACGAGGGTCAGCGAGCGCAGCAGGTTGCCCTGGTCGAGGTGCTGGCGGCGCGCAGCGGTGCGCGCGAACGCGCGGTGGAGTTGGCTCATGGCGGCGGCGGGGCGGGCGACGGGCTCGTGACGTGGCGACGGACCTTCGATGCGCGGCGACGCGCTGGCGACGCGCAGCACGCGTCGCGACGGCGCGGCGCCGACGACGAAGGGCGACGAGCATACGGCGTCGACCGGGGCGGCGTGCGTATCGAGACCGCCAAGGGGATGCCCTAGGCTGCCCTCATGGACCCGATCGTCGTGCCGTGCCCGGACTGCGCCGCCCTCAACCGCCTGCCCGCCGAGCGCGTCGGCGACGGACCGGTGTGCTCCAGCTGCAAGGCGCCGCTGTTCGCGCATCCGGTCACGCTCGACGAAGCGTCGTTCGACCGCGTGCTCGCCAAGACCTCGCTGCCGATCGTCGTCGACTTCTGGGCGGCGTGGTGCGGGCCGTGCAAGCAGATGGGCCCGCACTTCGCCGCGGCCGCGCAGCAGCTCGCCGGCAAGGTCGTGTTCGCCAAGGTCGACACCGAAGCCGCGCCCGGACTGGCGGCGCGCTACGACGTGCAATCGATCCCGCTGCTGGTGCGCTTTGCCGGCGGCGTCGAGCAGAAGCGCCAGGCGGGCATGATGCCGACGCCGGCGATCGTGCGCTGGGTGACGAGCTGACGGCGGGGGCTGCCAGTTCCATCGCGGACGAAGAACAGGTCCGTTCGGGCTCGCTCCACCCCTAGCGAAGGCGCCGTGGGCGGCAGGCGGCGGGGACCTGCCTGCGGGGCGCGAGCGCGCGGGAGCATCGCTCTGGCGTGCCACACGCCGGCAGGACGCGAGCCACCGGATCGGGCGCCGGGGACGACGTCGAGGCGCGCGCGACGCGGCCGTCGCCGCGCTGCATGCCCGCTTCCCCCGCTGCGCCTTGACCCGTCGCGCGCCGCCGCGACCATGGCCGCCCCGTGACGCCGGCCCTCGAACTGCGCGACCTCCACTTCGCCTATGGCCGCGGCGCGTCGGTGCGCGGCGTGTCGCTGACGCTGCACGCCGGCGATTGCTATGGCTTCCTCGGCCACAATGGCGCGGGCAAGACGACGGTGATGCGGCTCGCGCTGGGCTTGCTGCGACCGACGCGTGGCAGCGTGCGTGTGCTCGGCATCGACGCGATCGCACAGCCGCGCGCGGCGAAGGCGCAATGCGGCGCCTTGATCGAGCGGCCGGGCTTCCACCTGCACGCGACGGCGCGGCAGAACCTCGTCGCGCTCGCGCGGCTGCAGGGCATGACGCGGCCGCTCGCCGGCGCCGAAGCCGACCGCGTGCTCGCGCGCACCGGGCTCGTCGCCGCGACGCACCGCAAGGTCGGCACGTTCTCGATGGGCATGCGCCAGCGCCTGGGCATCGCGCAGGCGCTGCTCGGCCGGCCGCGCGTGCTGCTGCTCGACGAACCGACCAACGGCCTCGACCCCGAAGGCGTCGCCGACCTCAAGGCGCTGCTGCGCAGCCTCGCCGACGACGACGGCGTCGCGGTGCTGGTCAGCAGCCACCAGCTCGCCGAGCTCGACGGGCTGTGCAACCGCGTCGGCGTGCTGCGCGAGGGCGCAATGGTCGTCGAAGGCGACCTCGCGGCGCTGCGCGCGCAGCTCACCACGCGCCACGTCGTCGTCGGCAGCCCGCGCGCGGCGATCCGCGAACGGCTGGCCGCGCTCGGCGTGAAGGCGGACGAGCGACCGGATGGCGCGTTCGTGGCGCAGCTCGGCGCGGTGCCGGCCGGCGATGCCGCGCGCGCTGGCGGCGGTCGCGGATCTGCAGGCGTTCGCGCCGGAGCCGGTGGCGCTGGAGACGATCTATCTGCGCGCGGGCGAGCTGCGTGGCGATGGCGCGGTGGCGGGCGCGGGTGGCGCGACGCCGCCGACGCGCGGCGTCACGCCGGTCGATCCCCCACCGTTCCCGCGCTGGCGCACGTTCCGCCACGAACTGGCGACGCTGCGGCTGCAGCGCAGCACGGCGCTCTTGCTGGCGCTGCCGGCGCTGTACGCCGCATGGCGCGTGTTCGGCTACCGCGACAGCGTGCAGGCAGCGCTCGCGCGCGTGCAGAAGGGCGAACTGTTCAGCGCCGACGCCGGCTCCGGCTGGCTCGCGCTGGCGCAGGCGCTGCAGGCCGGCGCGCCGGCACTCGCGCTGGTGCTGGCGTGGTTCGCCAGCCAGTCAATCGCCGTCGACCTCGCCGGCGACACGCTGCGCAACACGCTGCTGCGCGCGACCACGCGCCTCGACGTGCTGCTCGGCAAGGCGCTGGCGCTCGGCGCGTTGGCGCTCGGCGGCGGCCTGCTGCTGATCGGCGCGGCCGCGGCGACCGCCGGCGCGCTGCTCGGCTTCGGCGACCTCGACGAAGTCACGCGCACCGGCGACCGCCAGACCCTCGCCGTCGCCGCCGACGCAGCCCCCGCGGTGCTCGACGCCGCGCGCACGCTGTTGCTGCCGTTCGCGGCGGTCGCCGCCGTGGCGCTGGCGATGTCAGCGCTCGCACGGCGGCCGGCGCGCGCGCTGGCCCTGGCGCTGTGCGCGCTGCTGCTGCCCGAACTGTTCCGCGACCGCCTGCGCGACGACGCCGGCTGGCTGCTGACCAGCCACCTGCCCACCGGCCTGCGCGACGACTCCGCGCTCGGCTACGCCAGCGCCGTCGCGCGCGGCGCGGCCGATGCCCTGTGGCGCTTCGAGGCGGAGGCGACGCTCGCGCCGCTGGCGTGGCTGGCGGGCGGGTTGCTGGTGGCGGGGTGGTTGTTGCGGCGGCAGCGGGTGGCGTAGGGGCGGGGGCGGGCGGCGGCGCCGGCATCCACCACCAAGCGATCCGCCCGCACCATCGCTCGCCGCCGCCCGCATCGCACGCGGGTCGTCGCCTTCTGCGATCGGCGTGCTGCACGGACAGGGACCAGTTCCACCGCCGGCATCCACACCCAAGGGATTCGCCCGATCCCTCGCCCGCCGCCGCCCGCATCGCGCACAGGTCGTCTCCTGCCGCAGTCGGCGCACCTCCGACCGTGCGCAGCGCCACCGCCGCGATCCACACCCGAGGGATGCGTCCGCCCGACCAGCGCTTCCTCGCCCATCGTCGCCACCCGCCCTCCCTTCACGCCGCGCGACAGATCCCCCACCCATCGGCCACAAGCGCCCGCGCCGTTGCGACCCGCCACCGCGCGCCCGACACTGCTCCGCCCCCCCCCGCGCCCGAGGATCATGAGGCTTCGCCCGCTGCTGCCGCTGCTGTTGCTCCCGTTCGCCGCCTGCTCGCTGTCGTCCGACCGGCTGCCCGAGAAGGGGCCCGCGCTCGCCGACATGGACGAGCCGCTCGACCTGCGCGCCGAGCCCGACGACGAAGCCGCGCGCGCGAAGCTCGCGCTCGGCATGTTCTCGGGCCTCAAGGTCGCCGACGCTCGCGACTCGCTGGCCGCCAAGCTCGGCGACGAGGAGCCAGCGCTCAAGGTGGTCGAGGTCGTCGAGAACTCGCCGGCCGCGGCGGCTGGCGTGCAGGTCGACGACGTGCTGGTCGACGTGACGATCGACGACGGCATGAAGTCGCCGCTGACGCGGCCGAGCGAGTGGCGCAACGTCGAGCTGAACACGCCGGACGGGTTGCCGGTGTGGCTGACGCTCGATCGCGGCGGCCGCGCGGTGCGGGCGATGTTCTTGATGGACAAGCGCGTCGCGCCGCCGGCGCGGCAAGCGGCCGAGCGCTTCCGCGAAGAGGACCGCGTCGGCGTGGTGTTCCGCACCGCGACCGAGGTCGAAGCGCGCGCCGCCGGCCTCGCGCCGGGCGCTGGCGCCGTGATCGTCGGTCTGTCGCGCCGCAGCCCGTGGCGCACGGTCGGACTGCGCTACGGCGACCTGCTCACCGCCGTCGACGGCGCGCCGGTGGCGCACCCCGAGACGCTGCTGCAGGCGCTGCGCGCGCCGGGCCGCGAGACCGTCAAGCTCGCGTACCGCCGCGGCGACGCGACCGCCGAGGTCGAGGCGCCGCTGTCGGCGCGCGCGCAGGAGCTGCAGGAGGTCTCCGTGCCGCTGCTCTACTCGTACGAGCACGCGCGCGGCGCGACCGAGTGGTCGGCGGTGATCGGCCTGCTGAAGTACCGCGGCACCAAGGCGGCGTGGCGCGTGCGCCTGCTGTGGCTGATCTCGTTCGGCGGCGGCGACAGCGACCAGCTGCTGGAGGCGGACGGCTGATGCGCACGTTCTTCGCATCGCAAGACCATGCGGTCGCGTCCGCCACGCGCGGCGCCGACTCGCGGTCGCTGCGCCCAGGCACGCGCCGCCAGCCATGCGCGCTCGCCAGCGCCGCCAGCTTCGCCGCGCTGTCGCTGCTCGCGCTGCTCGCCGCGCAGACCCCGGCGACGCCGACGGTGACGACGATCCAGCTGCCGGAGACCACGACGATCACCGACGTGATCGAACAGGACGTCGACGGCGACGGCCTGCTCGACCTCGTGCTGGCGACGCGCGACCGCGGCGAACGCGCCGCCGGTGTGCAGGTGCACCTGCGCGCCAAGGCCGGCGCGCCGTTCGCCGCCGCGCCGTCGCGGCCGCCCCTCGCGCTCGATCGCGACGTCGTCGCGTTCGCGTTCGCCGACGTGCTGC
>JBEITC010000346.1:0-4467 GCA_040375075.1 Planctomycetota bacterium
CGCGCTCGCGGCGCCGCTGCTGCGGCCGCTCGCCGCCGGCCTGCTGGCCTGGGGCTTCGCCACGCTGCTGCAGCTGCCGCCCAAGATCCACCGCGGCGAGGAAGTGCCGCCCGAGGAGTGGCGCCACCTCATCCTCGTCCACGACGTCTCGCCGAGCATGCTGCTCAAGGACGCCGGCGCCAACGGCGACCAGAGCCGCGCCGCGCGCGCCAAGGAGCTCGTCGAGTCGCTGTTCGAGCGCGTGCCGATCGGCAAGTTCAAGGTCACCGTCATCGCCACCTACAACGGCGCCAAGCCGGTGGTGGAGGACACGACGGACCTCGAAGTCGTGCGCCACGTGCTCAGCGAGGTCGACCTGCGCTTCGCCTTCAAGGCCGGCACGACGAAGCTCTTCGACGGCATCGCCGAAGCCGCGCGCATCGCCAAGCCGTGGCGCGCCGGCAGCGCGCTGCTGGTCATCCTCAGCGACGGCGACACCGTGCCCGCGTCCGGCATGCCGGAGCTGCCGCCGTCGATCGGCGGCTCGATGGTGATCGGCGTCGGCGACCACCTCGCCGGCAAGTTCATCGCCGGCCACCAGTCGCGCCAGGACGAGAGCACGCTGCGGCAGGTCGCCAACCGCCTGGGCGGCGAGTTCCACAACGGCAACAAGCGGCACGTGCCGAGCGACGTGCTCGCCGCGGCGGCCGGCGACTCGCGCAAGCCTCTGCTCGAACGCCTGACGCTGCGCGAGTACGCGCTGATCGCGGTGTGCGCGGCGACGGCGCTGCTCGCCGTCTTGCCGATGCTGCTGGCGGCCTTCGGCAGCCGCCACGCCATCGGCGTGCGCCTGCCGCCGGCGGCGACGTGAACCCGCGGTCGCGCGGGCCCGTCGTCGCCGCGCTCGCCGCGACGATCGCACTCGGGCTCCTCTCGCGCCGCCACCCGCTGCCCGGCGTGCTCGCCGAACACGCGGGGGACGCGCTGTGGACGGTCGCGGCATTCTGCCTGTGCGCGCTCGTCGCGCCGGCCGCGTCGAGCCGGCGACTGGCGACGGCGGCGTTCGTGCTGTCGGCCGCGGTGGAAGCCTCGCAGCTGCTGGACTGGCCGTGGCTTCGGGCCGTCCGCAGCACGACGGCTGGGGCCCTGCTGCTCGGCCAAGGCGCCAAGGCCGCCGACCTCGTCGCCTATGCCGCCGGCGCGCTGCTCGCGTGCGTCGGCGATGCAACTTTCCGACGCGCCGCTGCCCGGCGGTCCACGTCGGCCGATAGACTGACCCGTCGTCGACCGCCGCGCGCGTAGCGCGACCGGCGACAGCGCCCGTTCCCGACGGAGCACACGGATGCGAAACCTCATGTTGGTGACCTGGCTCGCGCTGCCGATCGGCGCGTGGGCCTACCACGAAGGCCCCGGCCAGGACCGGCTGGCCCTCGAATCCGCCGACGCGGTCCTCGTCGCGGCGCACGCCGCCGCGGACGGTGGCGACTGGAAGACGGCCGTGAAGCGCTACGACGAGGCGCTCAAGGCGCTGCCGAAGAACCCCGACGCGGTCGACCCGCGCAGCGCGCAGCGCATCCAGATCGAGCTCAACAAGGCCCGCATGCTGGCGAGCGACCTGCCGACGGCGCGCGAAGAGCTGGAGACGCTCGTCGACCAGATGGCCGGCGAGCCGCAGACCGAGCCGCAGCTGCTCGCCGATGCGCGCGAAGCGCTCGCCCGCGCGCAGTTCTACAGCACGTGGCTGATGCGCCTCGAAGGCCTCGACCGCGCCGAGTGGGAGCCCGAGATCGAGGCGGCCCGCCAGAACTACCGCCTGCTCGCCGAGCAGGCCGGTGACGCGGCGACCAAGCAGAAGCTGCAGGGCGACGTCGAGGCGGCCATCCGCCTCGCGCGCATGGAGATCGAGGACCTGCAAGGCCTGCCGCTGCCGAGTGAATGAGAAGGCTGCGGCACCAAGGCCGGTCGGCCTCGGATCAGCAAGAACAAGAAGAAGGGTCCCCCGAGCAGCGGCGCCAGCAGCGGCCCGCCGCTGGACACCGGCGGCTCCTGACAGGGAGTTGCAGAGCCGGACGTCGAGCGACTGAGACGTCGAAGCAGACGCAGACGCAGAAGCAGCAAAACACAGAGGCAGGCCGAGGGCCGAGCCGAGGAGCAAAGAGGAACACAAGGTTCCAGAAGCTCCTCGCCGGTTGCTCGGCCTGTGTTCGTTTTGCTCCGGCTACTTCCGCTGCGCCTTCTCCTGCTGCTGCTGCCGTTCCTTCTGGTTCCGGCTCTGTGCCGCTCCCCGTCTCCCTGTTCGTCTCTGTGTTGTTGGATTGGGAGCAAGTTCATCAGCCCACCAGCCAGCCAGCGAGCCCCTCACTCCCCCCAACCCCCCGCGCCGCCGTCCCCGGCGGCCTCCGTCGCTGCCAACCTCACTTCGCCGGCGGCGCGATGTCGCGGATCACCGCACCGCGCTGCTCGTCGAGCACCAGCACCGCGTAGCGCGTCGCGCCGGCGTTCGGGTCGTCGGACAGCGAGGCGTAGTCGAATCGGCCGCGCAGGTCGGTGTAGCCGTCCTTGTGGAAGCGCACGGCGCCGCTCGGCAGGCGCGCGAACACCTTGACGTACGCCTTCGGCAGCGGCGCCTTGCTGTCGCGAGCGGTCACGACGACCTGGCCCATCGACTCGAGGAAGCGCACGTCGAGCGCGTTGGCGAAGACGTGCTGGCTGCGGACCAGCCCGTCGGCGCGCGCTTCGACGAGGACGTTGCGCTGGCGGAAGCGCTCCGGCAGCGCGATCGCAAGGCGGTCCTGGCCCGTCGGCACGTCGCGCATCTCGACCAGCGTCGGCCGGACGAAGGCCGCTGCCGAGCCCTCGGCGGCCGCGAACGGCTGCGCCGAGAAGGCGAACTCGACGTCGAGCTCGTACCAGCGCAGCTCGACGCGGGCGATGTTGCGCGCCGCGACCTGCACGGCGCCGTCGACGACCGTGAGCTCGAGCGCTGGGGCCTTCGCCGCCGGATCGGCCGACGCGCCGGCGTCCGGGCCGGCGACCTTGCCTTCGGCTTCGTCGAGCGTGGCCAGCACGTCGCGGAAGCGCTGGCGCCAGTGCGCGACCGGGTGGTCCTGGTGCCGCGCTGCGACCTCGCGGGCGCGGGCGCTGTCGCCGGTGCTGCAGGCAAGCCACGCGGTCAGGTAGTCGTACTGCAGCAGGCTCGCCAGCTGGCTCGCGTCGACACGCCGCCATGCGGCGACGGCCTCGTCGATGCGGTCCTGCAGGGCGAGGAACTGGCAGACCCGCAGCCAGTGCTCGGCGCGGAGCTTCGGCTGGTAGCCGAGCCACTCCATCAGTTGCTGGTGGCGGGCCATCATCGCCGGGTTGCCGATCACGCGCCGGTCGCCGAGCCGGTGGGCGCGGGCGTGCACCAGCGGCGCGAACTCGGTCTGCTCGACGGTCTCGTCGGCGATCGGGTCGATGGTCAGCAGCGGCGAGTCGATCGCCATGCCGACCTCGAGCCGGACGCGGCCGACGCGCTGCAGCAGCTCGCGGGTCGCCGTCTCGTCGCCGTGCAGCAGCGCAAACGACCACAGCGTCTCGTCGAACGCGTGCCGCGCGCGCAGCACGGCGAGCGCCTGCGCGAAGAAGGCCTTGTCGGCCATGCGCCATGCCATGCGCGCGATCGCGACGGCGTGCACGTTCTCGCGTTCGAGCCACGCGAGCGTCTCGGCGGCCGTGCCGCGCTGCGAGACGTGCTCCCACGACGCGGTGTCGACCTTGCTCGGCGTCGTCACGACGGCCAGCGTCTTCGCCGTAGCCGCCGCGGCGTGGCGGTCGACGCCGTCCTTGTCCTTCTGCGACGCGTGCGCCGGGAAGTGCGCGAAGCTGCCCGCGGCCGGGAAGTAGAACGCGTAGTCGACGGTCGCCGTCGCGTAGGCGCCGAGCTGCACCGGCGTGCCGCGCGTCCAGAAGCCCTTCTGCACCGGCAGGGCGCCCTGCGGCACCTGCAGCAGCAGGTCGACGGTGCGCGGCGTCGACGTCGGGTTGGTGACGACGACCTGGCAGCCGTACGGCACGTCGACGAGGAACTCGTCGGTGACGAAGGCGTCGCGCTGCTCGCCGTTGACCATGCGGTGGCGCTCGTCGAGCCGGTAGTAGTTCTGGCCGATCAGCAGCGGCGTCGGCGCCGCGGCGGCCTCGGCCGACACGACCTCCTTGCGCACCAGCAGCAGCGGGCTGCCGGCGACGAGGCGCCCAGGCGCGTACTCGTGCTTGCCGGCCGTGAACGGCAGGTCGATGGCGCCGAGCGCCATCAGCATCTCCATGCAGCTGTCGCTCGCCTCGGCGAGCGCGGTCGAGACGAACGGCTCGCCGGGCTTCGCCTCGGCGAACTCGGCCCAGAAGCGGCTCGGCGCGACGGCGTCGGCGCCGACCTGCCCGGCCTGCTTGCGCCACCAGTTGCTCTCGACGAGCCGCTGCGTGCTGGCGACGGCGCGGAACAGGGCCGGC
>JBEITC010000100.1:0-9979 GCA_040375075.1 Planctomycetota bacterium
CTCGTTTCGTGCTGCTTCAGCACCTGCCACGCATCGTCGCCGCGGAACGGCGGCCGACCGCACAGCAGTTCGTAGAGCACGCAGCCGAGCGAGTACACGTCGCTGCGCGCGTCGCCGCGCCCGACGAGCCCCTCGGGCGCCATGTAGTGCGGCGTGCCGCGCAGCGACGACAGGCTGGCGCGGCTGCCGGCGACGAGCTTCGACAGCCCGTAGTCGCCAAGGCGCGCGACGTCGCCCTTCAAGAAGACGTTCTGCGGCTTGACGTCGAAGTGCACGAGCCCGTGGTCGTGCAGCGCCGCGAGGCCGCGCGCTGCCTGGGCGAACCAGCCGAGCAGCCGCGCCTTGTCGGCCAGCGCCGGCGGCGCGCCGGGCGGCAACTTGCCGGCCAGCGTCTCCGTGCCGGCGAAGGCCATCACCACGTACGGGATGCCGTCCTTGGCGCCCCGATCCTCGATGGCGACGAGGTTGGGGTGGTCGATCTGCGCGAAGTGCCGCAGGTTCTCGAGCTCCGCCTGAGCGGCGCGGGCGACCTCGGCGTCCTCGACGCGCAGGAACTTGATGGCGTAGTCCTTGCCGATCGACGACTTGCGGGCGCGGTAGACGTGGCCAGAGAAGCCGCTGCCGAGCTTGCTGGTGATCTCGTAGCCCGGCACGTAGCCCGGCTTGCGGAAGTCGCGGTGGAACGCCTCCCAGTCGGGCGTGGCGGCGGCGGGCTCGGCGGTCATGCCGCGCGGAGTCTAGCCGCGCGTCCGCGCCACGGCACGCCGCCGACGACACGTCCGTTCGCGCCCGTTCGCGCCTACGCCGTGCCCCCCGCTGGAATCCCCTGCCGCCGCCGCCGAAGCTGCGCCCGCAACCACGCCGCTTCATGGTCACGACGAAACGCTACGACTACGTGCCGATCGAGCAGGTGCGCGAGCACCCGCTGGTCGCCAACCACCGCGAGCTCGACGCGCACAAGGTCGCTCACTACCACGACGACATCCTCAAGAACGGCCTGCTCGAGCCGCTGGTCGTCTGGGAGCGCTCGAACCGCGAGTACTACCTCGTCGGCGGCTTCCACCGGCTCGCGGCGATCCAGCGCATCCGTCGCTCGCACCCAGGCTGGTACGACCGCGTCGACGTGCGCGTCGTCGCCGGCGACGTCGAGGAGATCCGCGCGCTCAACCTGAAGCTCAACGCCGACCGCCTCGACGCCAAGATCTGCGATTACTTCGACACGATCCTGTTCCTCAACAACGCCAACTGGCCGGTCGCGCGCATCGCCGCGTTCCTCGACAAGGGCGATGGCTGGGTCGAGGACATCCTGCGCTACGCGCCGGGCATGGACCCGCGCGTGCGCGCGCTGCTGCAAGCCGGCAAGCTGTCGTGGGCCAAGGCCAAGCAGATCGGTCGCCGCGTGCTGGCTGCCCCGGCCGGCAGCGAACGGACCACCGTCGACGCGGCGCTGGCCGAGCTCGAGCGCAGCGCCGACGCCGAGCCGCGCTACGTGCTGACGCCGAAGGCAGCGCAGCGACGCATCCGCAAGCAGCTCGCCGCCGACCCGAAGGCGACCTACACGGTCACCGCCGCCGACCTGCACGCACTGCTGTCGCTGCTCGCCGACAAGGCCAGCCCCGAGCGCGAGCAGCATCTCGCGCGCGTGCGCGCGACGTTCCCAGCGCTGGTCGACTGAGGGCGGGGACGGCGCGCGCCGCGGCCGCACCACGAGTTCCACGACCGAGGTGCGCCGGACGCTCAGATCGTGCGCCGATGCGCGCTCCCGCCCCGCTACAGTCCGCGCCTTGCCGCCCCCCACCGACACGCCGCTCCACTGCCCGCACTTCGGCCGCTGCGGCGGTTGCACGCGGCTCGACCAGCCGATCGCCGACCAGCTCGCCGACAAGCAGGCATACGCGCGCGCACTGCTGGCGCCGTTCCTGGACGGCGTCGAGCCGGAGATCACGCTGCCGCCGCGCACGCCGCGGCACGACCGCACGGCGATCCTCTACCCGGCCCAGCTGTACGACCGCCGGCTGTCGCTCGGCATCTACCGGCGAGGCTCGCACGACGTCGAGCCGATCACCGACTGCCGCATCCAGCACAAGGCGCTGACGCAGCTCGGCGTGCGCATGGGCGAGATCCTGCGCGCGCTCAACCTGCCGGTGTACCTCGAAGGCACCGGCCGGGGCCTCGTGCGCGGCGTCAAGGCGCGCGTCATGCCGGGCAGCAACGAGCTGCTCGCCGGCGTGATCGTCACGCGCAGCGACTTCTCCGAGCGCAACGCGCTGGCGAAGGCGATGGCGGCGGCGACCGCCGGCCTGCGCGACGACCAGGGCCGGCCGCTGCAGACGGTCGGCTGCGTGCTCAACGTCAACGACCGCCCCGGCAACGCGCTGCTCGGCCCGACGACGATCGCGATGACCGGCCGCAGCTGGCAGACCGACGTGCAAGGCGGCCTGCGCTTCCGCGTCTCGTTCGGCAGCTTCTACCAACTGCACCGTCACGCCGACGCGATCCTCTTCCAGCCCGCCCTCGCCATGCTCGGCGACCTCGCCGGCCTGCGCGTCGTCGACGGCTACGGCGGCGTGGGCACGTTCGGCCTGCGGCTGCTGCGCGGTGGCGCTGCGCACGTGACGATCGTCGAGAGCTCGCCGAGCAGCTGCGCGGACGCGCGCGCCAACGTCGCCGACAACGGCTTCGGCGACCGCGCCGAGGTGCGCGAGGAAGCGTTCGGCAGCGCGCCGCTGCCGGCGTGCGACCTCCTGGTCGCCGACCCGCCGCGCGCCGGACTGTTGGCGCAGGGCGCGGCCGCGATCCTGCAGGCAGCGCCGCCGCGCGTGCTGCTGGTCTCGTGCGCGCTCGACGCGCTGGCGCGCGACCTCGCGGCGCTGGCCCCGGCGTATCGCGTGCAGCAGGTCCGGATGTGCGACCTGTTCCCGCACACCGAGCACGTCGAGACGCTGACGCTGCTCGAACGGCGCTGATCGTTGGCGGCCGCCCGCCGCCCGCTCGCCGGCTCGCGGCCGTCGCCCGCCGGCTACTTCGCCGCCAGACGCTTTTGCACGCGGGCGCGGAAGGTCGCCATCACCGCCTTGCCGGTGTCGCACGAGTTGGCGATCCACTCGGCGTTCTGCAGCGCGCGCGGATTGGTCGCCGCGCGCAGCGCCGCGAGGTACGGCTCCATGCGCGCGTACAGCAGCAAGCCTTCGCCGTTGTTCTCGCACAGGTAGTCGGCGTGCACGACGCCGTGCTTGGCCATGCCGTAGACCATCTCCCAGTAGCTCGACGTCTGCCGGTACTGACGGTTGAGCGGATGGTCCGGCTGGGTGACGGCCAGCGCCTCGGCTTCGTTGCGCGGCCAGAACTCCTTGTTGATGGAGTCGCGCGACTCGCGCATCACGGCCTCGCGGCGGAGGTCGTAGACACGGAGGACGAGATCGGCGTCGTGATGGTCGGGTGCGGACTTGCTCATCCGCGCAGCGTCGCACGGCGAGCCGCCGATGTCAGGCAGGAACCGCCGGGCCGCGCTATCCTGCGCGCCCCTTGCGCCGTCCCGCCTTCGCCCTCGCCATGTGCCTCGCCGCCGCCGCGGCGCCGGCGCAGCAGAAGTCCGCAGCCGACGATCCGGCGAAGTCGTTCTTCGCGCGGCAGCCGGTCGTGCGCGTGCGCATCGACCTCGCGGCCGACCAGCGCGAGAAGCTGCGCCAGGACGGTCGCGCCTACGCCACCGCCGCGCTGCAGCTCGACGACAAGAAGTTCGCCGCCGTCGGCGTCAAGCTGAAGGGCGCCGCCGGCAGCTTCCAGTCGATCGACGAACGCCCGGGCTTCACCGTCAACCTCGGCAAGGCCGGCGGCAAGGACCGCTTCTCCGGCCTGCAGAAGTTCCACCTCAACAACGGCGCGCAGGACGGCACGCGGCTGCACGAATGGGTCGGCAACGGCGTCTACGCCGCCGCCGGCCTGCCGGCCCCGCGCGTCGCGCACGCGCTCGTCGAGCTCGACGGCAAGCTGCTCGGGCTCTACGTGTTCCGCGAGGCCTTCGACGGCGAGTTCCTGCAGCGCTGCTTCGGTGGCAAGGACGGCAATCTCTACGACGGCGGCTTCTGCCAGGACGTCGACCAGCCGCTGCAGAAGGACGCCGGCAACGGCGCCGACGATCGCGCCGACCTGCAGCGACTCTGCCGCGCCTGCCAGGGCGTCGACCCGCGGCGCGAGGCGGCGCTGCAGACGCTGATCGACCTGCCGCACTTCCTCGACTTCGTCGCGCTCGAAGCGATGCTCGGCCACTGGGACGGCTACAGCCGCAACATGAACAACTACCGGCTGTGGCTGCCGGCGAGCCGGCCGGCGTTGTTCCTGCCGCACGGCATGGACCAGCTGTTCGGCGACAGCGAGGCCTCGGTGCTCGATCACCCGCCCGGCCTCGTCGCTGGCGCGACGCTGCAGATCCCGGCGTTCCGCAAGCGTTACCGCGAACGGCTGAAGGCGCTGCTGCCGCTGTTCGCGCCGGACAAGCTGGTGCCGCAGGTCAAGGAGCTCGGCGACAAGCTGGCGCGCGAGCTGCGCACGGTCGATCCGGACGGCGCGCGCGCGCTCGAGGACGAGGTGCGCGGCCTCGCCGAGCGCATCGCCGCGCGCCACCGCGCCCTCGTCCAGCAGGTGAAGGCGCCGGACCCGAAGCCGCTGCCGCTGGTCGCCGGCAAGCCGTTCGCGCTCAAGACGTGGCAGCCCGCCGCCGAGACCGAAGGCATCGAGTTGCCCAAGCGCCCGACCGGTCCGGGGGCGGCGCTGCAGATCGCCGTCGTCGAGAAGGGCGCCGAGGCGCGGCGCGGCCTGTGGCGCACGCACGTGCTGCTGGCCAAGGGCCGCTACGAGCTGCGCGCGACCGTGCGCTGCGAGAAGGTCGCGCTGCCGCCGAAGGACCAGGACGGCAACCAGCACGGCGGCGCGCTGGTGCGCGCGGACGGCGCCACCCGCGAACGACTCGACGGCGACGCCGCGTGGCGGCCGCTCGTTGCGACCTTCGAGGTCGGCGAATTCCAGCGCAGCGTCGGCCTCGAGCTCGACCTGCACGCGATGGCCGGCAAGGCGTGGTTCCGCGCCGACTCGCTGCAGCTCGTGCGCCTGCCGGACTGAGAGCCCGAGCAGCGCCTCACGACACGGGCTCGCCGATTGCCTCCGGCGGATCGCTGGCGGGCCAACGCAGAGCCTGGAGCCGATTGCCTCCCAGGCTCGGGGCGGCCGCGCCCCGCGACCGGCGGGCCGCTCGTCCATCGCGCCTGCGCTCCACCGACCGCGCGACTTCGGCGCAACCGCGCGCGCGTCAGCCCTCGCCGCCCGGCTGCAACTCGATCGCGCCGAACGACAGCGCGCCCGGCGACGACCAGCGGAAGACGTGCGCCGAGTGGCCGGTCTTCTCGAGCAGCGCCTTCTTGATGCGCAGCGCCTCGTACCAGACCTTGCCGTGCTCGCCGAGCAGCAGCACGGCGCCGCCGCCGCCACGGCCGGTGGCCTTGGCGCCGAGCACCGCGCCGCCGGCCTCGCGCCGCGCCTTCGCCGCGGCGACCACGAAGTCCGTCGCCGGCTCGACGCGACCTGCCTGCCGGTAGCACTCGTGCGCGGCGAACAGCAGGTCGCCCAGCTCGCGCCGGTGCGCCGGCGTCGGATCGGCGGCGAGCAGTTGCTGCAGGCGCGCGACGTCGACGGTCTCGTCGGCATCGGCGTCGGTGGTCGCCGACGGCACACCGCTGTCGAGCGCCACGATCTCGAGGTCGCTCGGCACCACCAGCCGCGCGCGGACGCCGCCGGCGTCGACGGCGAGCAGTTCGCCGGCCTCGGCATGGGCCACCGCCATGGTGTCGCGGCGCCGGTGCGGCATGCGCAGGATGCCGCCTTCGAGCGCGGCGACCGCGTCGACCAACGCTTCCGGCGACAAGTAGACGCCATACGCCAGCGCCAGCGCGCGCAGCGCCGCCACCGCGATCGCCGTCGACGAAGCGACGCCGCAGCGCTGCGGCACGTCGCTGTGCATCAGCAGCTCGAAGCCGCGCTCGGGCCGCAGGCCGTGGCGGCGCGCCAGCACCAGCAGGCTGCCGAGCAGGTAGGCCGCCCAGCGGTCGCGCGGATCGGGCGTCAGCAGCGCGCGCGCCTCGTCGTCGTCGATCGGGGCGTCGGGCAAGCCGAGGTCGCCAAGGCGCATCGACAGCAACTGCGTGCGGCTGCCGTCGCGGCACGGCGACCACAGGCGCACGAGGTCGTCGTCGCGCTCCTGGATGGCCGCGCACGCCGCCTCGGCGACCGGGATCTGGACCGCCGGCGCGTCGACGTCGCGCGCGAGGCCGCCGAGGACGTCGAGCCGGCCGGGAGCGCGCGTGATCAGGATGCGACGGTCCGGCCGGAAGAAGTCGGGCACCGACTCCTCGATCAGCCGGAACAGCATCAGCACGCCGAGGCCTTCGGCGGGGTCGGTCGACGGGGTGAAGTGCTTCACGGGCGGTGCGCGGTTGTAGGCCGCGCGCGCCGTCGGCCGCAACAACGGCGTGAACGTCCGACGCCATCGACGCTGCGCCGCCGTCGCGCGTGCGCCGACGGCACGGCCCGCATCGGGACCTTCGCTCGCCCGCATCGCGCTTTCGACCTACACTTCGACGACCCGTCTCCCGCCCCAACCCGGATGCCCTCCCTGCGCGGTCCCGCCTTCCTGCTGTTCGTGGTGTCCGGCTTCTGCGGGCTCGTCTACCAGGTCGTCTGGTTGCGGCTCGCCTTCGCGGCGTTCGGCATCGTCACGCAGGTGCTGTCGATCCTGCTGTCGGCCTTCATGGCCGGCCTCGCGCTCGGCTCGTGGCTCGGCGGCCGCGCCGCCGCCGGGCTCGTCGCCAAGGGCGCTGGCCGCGCCGCCGTCGCGTACGGCGTCGTCGAGATCGGCATCGCCGGTGGCGCCGTCGCGGTGCCGTGGCTGTTCGGCGTCGGCGAGCAGGCGCTGCTGGCGGCGGGCGAAGCGTCGTCGACCGGCTACCTGCTGGCGTCGGCGCTGTGGCTCGCCGGCGCGATCCTGCCGTTCTCGACCTGCATGGGCGCGACGTTCCCGCTGATGATGGGCTTCCTGCGCGCGCGCATGCCCGGCGACGAACGCACGTTCAGCTGGCTGTACCTCGGCAACGTCGTCGGCGCGATGCTCGGCGCCGCCGCCGCCGCGGCCGTGCTGATCGAGAGCCTCGGCTTCCGCGGCACGCTGCTGGTCGCCGCCGCCGGCAACGTCCTGATCGGTGTCGCTGCCTTCGCGCTGGCGCGCGCCGGCGGCAAGGCGAAGACCCTCGCGACCGCCGCCGCGGCGCTGCCGCCGACGCCGACCGGCTTGACGCCACGGCTGCGCACGGGGCTCTTGTTCGCGACCGGCTTCACGTCGATGGCGATGGAGGTGGCGTGGACGCGCGCCTTCACGCCGGTGCTGCAGACGACGATCTACGCGTTCGCCGGCGTGCTGGTGACCTACCTGTTCGCGACGTGGCTTGGCTCGTGGCGCTACCGCCGCGACCTCGCGCGCGGGCGCACGCTCGACGGCCAGGCGCTGCTGGCGCTGCTGTTCGTCGCTTCGCTGCTGCCGCTGTGCGCCAACGACCCGCGCCTGCACGCAAGCGTCGCGCTGGTGCTGTTCAGCATCGTCCCGGTCTCGGCGCTGCTCGGCTACCTGACGCCGCAGCTGATCGACGAACACGCGCGCGGCGAGCCGCAGGGCGCGGGCTCGGCGTACGCCGTGAACGTGCTCGGCTGCATCCTCGGGCCGCTGTTCGCCGGCTACTTCGTGCTGCCAGCGCTCGGCGTCACCTGGACGCTGCTGGCGAGCGCCGCCATCTATCCGGCGTTCCTGATGGCGACGCGTCCGACCCCGGCGCAGCCGGCGTGGCGTGGCCCGATCGCACTCGGCCTGCTGCTGGCAGCGCTCGGCGCGACGATCGTGCGCACGCACGAGGACCCCGCCGCCTACGCCGGCGCGCACGCCGACGCCGCCGTCGAAGTGCGCCGCGACCACGTCGCCAGCGTCGTGTCGTACGTCGCCGCCGAGCCCGCGGGCGCGCCGGTCAAGGACCGCAAGCGCATGCTGGTGAACGGCGTCGGCATCACGACGCTGACCGACCTGACCAAGGTGATGGCGCACCTGCCGCTGGCGGTGCGCGAACGGCCGCCGGAGTCGACGCTGGTGATCTGCTTCGGCATGGGCACGACGTTCCGCTCGCTCAACACCTGGGGCGGCCGCACGACCGCGGTCGAGCTGGTGCCGAGCGTCGCCGACGCGTTCGGCTTCTACTGGGCCGACGCTGCGCAGGTGCGCGCGCGCGAGGGCGCCCGCATCGTCATCGACGACGGCCGGCGCTTCCTGACCCGCTGCGGCGAGCGCTTCGACCTGATCACGCTCGACCCGCCGCCGCCCGTCGAGGCCGGCGGCTCGAGCCTGCTGTACACGACCGAGTTCTACCGGCTGGTGAAGCAGCGACTCTCGCCCACCGGCATCCTGCAGCAGTGGTTCCCCGGCGGCGAGGACTCGATCCTGCGCGCGGTGGTCAACACGCTGCAGCGCGAGTTCCCGCACGTGCTGGTCTACCGCGCGTTCGAGGCGACGCCGGACGTGCCGCTGCACCTCGCCGGCACGCACGTGCTGGCGGCGGAGTGGCCGCTGCAGCCGCCGACGGTGCAGCAAGCGATCGCGCGCATGCCCGACGCGGCGAAGCAGGACCTCGTCGAATGGCATCCGCAGATGCCGCTCGAGATGGCGTGGGAGTACATCCTGAAGCAGCGGGTGCCGCTCGCCGACGTGCTGCCGGCCAACGACCGGCTCGGCATCACCGACGACCGGCCCTACAACGAGTACTTCCTGCTGCGCCGCGCGTTCCCGGCACTGGCGCCGTCGCTGCAGGACGTGCTGCCGGCGAAGTGACCGCGGTCACTTCGGCATGGCGCGCGCGGCGCCGATCGCGTCGAGGTAGGCGTCGAGCTTCGCCACCAGCTCCGCGACGAGCTTGGGCTCCTTCGACGCGAGGTTGCGCTGCTCGTCCGGATCGACGGCGAGATCGTAGAGCTCGAGCGCGCCGGTCTCGTCGACGCGGATCAGCTTGTGCTCTTCGAGCCAGATCGCCGACGCCGGCCCGCCGTTGCCGAGGTCGTAGTGCGGGAAGTGCACGACGAACTCCTCGCGCGGCCGCGCCACCGCGCCCTTGCCCTTGCCGCGCAGCACGGCGGCGAGGCTGCCGCCTTCGACCTCCTTCGGCCATTCCTTCAGGCCGGCGAGGTCGGCGATCGTCGGCAGCAGGTCGGCGCCGCTCGCGCGCACGTGGCTGCACAGGCTCTTGTCGACGCCGGGGCCGCGCACGAGGAACGGCACGCGCACGCCGCCCTCGCGCACGCTGCCCTTGCCGCCGGTCAGCGGCGCGTTGCTGTTGCGGCCCGACATGCCGTGGTCGAACGACACGAACACGTAAGTGTTCGCCCCGAGGCCGCGCTGGTCGAGGCCGTCGAGCAGGCGCGCGAGCTGGCCATCGACCTCGGCCAGCACGGCCGTCTGCCACAGCGCCTTCTCGCGGCCGCCGCGCACCTGCTGCGCCAACCGCAACCGCGTCTCGGGACGCGACTCGTCCTCGCTGCCGCCGCCGTAGTGCGAGATCTGCAGGTAGAACGGCCGCTTGGCCGCGACCTGCTCGTCGATGAAGGCGAGGCCGCGGTCGGTGATCGCGAGCGCCTGCTCGGGATTGGGCTTGGGCTCGCGGCCCGGCCCTAGGTTGGTGTTGGCGCCGTCGTCGACGGCGAAGCCGTGCCGGCTCGGGCGCTCGCGGCCGACGTGCCACTTGCCGAAGTGCGCCGAGCGGTAGCCGGCCTTGCCGAGCACATCGGCGATCGTCTGCGTGCCGGCAGGGAACTCGGGACGGCTCGACGGCGGCACGAGCTTCTGCTCGGTCGGCGCCGCGGCCTCGCGGTTGCGGCCGCCGCCCTGGCCGCCCTGGCCGCC
>JBEITC010000368.1:0-4189 GCA_040375075.1 Planctomycetota bacterium
GAGGGCCGCGCGCAGGCCGCGCGAGGCCGCCGGGGTCGCGAGCCAGAACGCCACTTCGTGCGCGCCACCGTCGGCGAACTTGGCGACGAGCGACGGATGCAGCTTGCCGTTCTGCAGGTGCAGGCGCGCGATCGCCGCGCGCAGCGTCGCATCGGCGTCCACCGGCGCGCCCGCAACGGTCGCCCGGCGCAGCACGCGACCGGTCGCCTCGTCGAGCACGCGTTCTTCGACGATGGGGGCTGCCGACCCGGGCAGCGGCCGCTCCAGGCGCGACAGCACGGGGCCTTGGGGCGCGAACAGCAACGCAGCGGCGACGGTGGTGAGCATGGTGGCGGAGCGGGGCGAGCGCCGGACGAGGATACCCCCACACGCCGCCCGACTCCCACCCCGGGCGCACGACCAGCCCGCCGCGGGACGCCTGCCGGCGCCGGCGACCGCGCGCCGCCGCTGGCATCGGCCCGCCCGCGCCATCGCCGCCCTTGCGCCGCCCCCTTGCAGCACCGATCCTGCTCGCCCCAAAAGCCGCGCCCGCACCAACCAGCGAACCGAATCCACCCATGTCCGCCACCACGGAAAAGCACGTCTTCCAGGCCGAGGTCAACGAGGTCCTCGGCCTCGTCGTCAACTCGCTGTACTCGCACCGCGAGGTGTTCCTGCGCGAGCTGATCAGCAACGCCGCCGACGCCATCGACCAGCTGAACTTCCGCGCGCTGACCGACCACGCGCTGCTCGGCGACGACAAGGAGCTGCGCATCGAGCTGATCCGCGACGACAAGGCCGGCACGCTGACGATCCGCGACAACGGCGTCGGCATGACGCGCGAGGAGATGATCGGCAACCTCGGCACCATCGCGCGCAGCGGCAGCAAGAAGCTGATGCAGTCGCTGACCGCCGAGCAGAAGAAGGACGTGACGCTGATCGGCCAGTTCGGCGTCGGCTTCTACAGCTCCTTCCTGGTCGCCGACTCGGTCACCGTCGTCTCGCGCAAGGCCGGCAGCGGCGAAGCGTGGTCGTGGCGCAGCGAGGCGAAGGGCGACTTCGAGGTCGCTCCCGCCGAGCGCGCCGGCCGCGGCACCGACGTCGTGCTCAAGCTCAAGGACGACGCCAAGGAGTACCTCGGCGAATGGCAGGTGCGCGAGGTCGTCACCAAGTACAGCGACTACGTACGCTGGCCGATCCGCATGGAGGCCGAGCGCGGCGACGGCGACGAGAGGAAGCTCGAGTGGACGACGCTCAACCAGGCGCGCGCGCTGTGGACGCGCGGCAAGAACGACGTCACCGACGAGCAGCACCGCGAGTTCTACAAGTCGCTGACGCACGACTGGACCGACCCGCTGGCGTGGACGCACTTCAAGGTCGAGGGCGCGCACGAGCTGACCGGCCTGCTCTACCTGCCGGCGAAGGCGCCGATGGACCTCGTCGAGCGCCGCAAGAGCGGCGTCAAGCTGTTCGTCAAGCGCGTGTTCATCATGGACGACGCGCCGGAGATCGTGCCGGAGTGGCTGCGCTTCGTGCGCGGCGTCGTCGACAGCGAGGACCTGCCGCTCAACGTCTCGCGCGAGATCCTGCAGCGCGACGCCACCACGCGCTTCATCAAGAAGCAGGTCGTCGGCAAGACGCTGACGCTGCTCGAGGAACTGGCCGCCGAGGGCGAGACCGAGCGCGAGGTCGACGGCGAGAAGCAGAAGAGCGACC
The DNA here is from genome assembly GCA_040375075.1 of Planctomycetota bacterium. Lineage (GTDB taxonomy): Bacteria > Planctomycetota > UBA1135 > UBA1135 > UBA2386 > UBA2386. Next base: position 1,696 of record JBEITC010000368.1, read on the forward strand.
GCTACCTGACCTTCTGGGGCGAGTTCGGCCGCCTGCTCAAGGAGGGCGTCTACCACGACGTCGAGGCCCGCGACCGCCTCGCCAAGCTGCTGCGCTTCCGCAGCACCAAGGACGACGGCTGGCACGGCCTGCAGCAGTACGTCGCGCGCATGCCGGCCGGCCAGACGGCGATCTACTTCGTCGCCGCCGACAGCCTGCCGACCGCCAAGGCGAGCCCGCACATCGAGGCGCTCAAGAAGCGCGGCTTCGAGGTGCTGCTGCTGACCGACGCGATCGACGAGTGGGTCGTCGACGCGCTGCGCGGCTTCGACGGCAAGGACTTCGTCTCCGCCGCCAAGGGCGCGCTCGACCTGCCGGAGTCCGACGAGGACAAGCAGGCCAAGGAAGCCAAGGAGAAGGAGCTCGCGCCGGTCACCGAGCGCATGCAGAAGGCGCTGGCCGAGCAGGTCAAGACCGTGCGCGTCACCGACCGCCTGACCGACTCGCCGGCCTGCCTCGTCAGCGACGAGCACGGCATGAGCGCGCGCCAGGAGCGCGTGCTGCGCGACGCCGGCCACGACGTGCCGCAGCAGAAGCGCATCCTCGAACTCAACGCCGACCACGCCGTGGTCAAGAAGCTCGCCGGCCTCGACGACGCGCAGTTCGCCGACTGGTCGGCGCTGCTCTACGACCAGGCGCTGCTCGCCGAGGGCACGCTGCCGGGCGACCCGGCGGCGTTCGCGCGCCGGCTGACGGCGCTGATGGCGAAGGGCTGAGACCGGGCGGCGGCGCGCGCGCCTTCGCGGGAGCAGCGATGGATACGCGGCGTCGGCGGCGGCGTCGGCGGCGCGTTGCATCGCTGCGGACCCTGGCGCTGCGGGCGCAAGACGGAGTCCCAATCCAGCAACACAGAGACGAACAGGGAGAGCACCGAGCGGCACAGAGCCGGAAGCAAGCAACCAAGCCAGGAACCCGGCAGGAAGGCCTCCAGACGGGACACGCTGCTTCTGGAACCTTGCTTGCCCCTCGGTGCCCCTCGCCTGCCTCCGCTGCCTGTCCTCTGTGTTCCTTCTGCTGCTTCCGCTGCCTCTGCTGCCGCTGCTTCTGCTGCCGCTTCTGCCTCCTCGACCCCGGCCTTGCGTCGTCGCCGCGCGGCCCCTACCTAGGGCGCCCCGTATGACGACCAGCACCCCGTCCGCCGTCCTCCAGCAGCTCAACTGGCGCTACGCCACCAAGCGCTTCGATCCGACCCGCCAGATCCCCGCCGAGGCGTGGGCCGCGCTCGAGCAGTCGCTCGTGCTCGCTCCGAGCTCGTTCGGCCTGCAGCCGTGGAAGTTCGTCGTCGTCGACACGCCCGCGCTGCGCCAGCAGTTGCGCGCGGCTTCGTGGAACCAGTCGCAGGTCACCGACGCCAGCCACTACGTCGTGTTCGCCGGCCTGCGCACCACCACCGTCGCCGACGTCGACCGCTACCTGCAGCGCCAATGCGAGGTGCGCGGCGTCACGATGGAGTCGCTCGCCGGCTATCGGAGCATGATGGCGGACTTCGTGGCGAAGGGCTGGGCGAGCAAGGACCTCGCCGGCTGGAACGCGCGCCAGGTCTACATCGCGCTCGGCCAGCTGATGACGTCGGCGGCGATGCTCGGCGTCGACACCTGCCCGATGGAGGGCATCGACACGGCCGCCTACGACCGCATCCTCGGGCTCGATGGCACGCCGTATGCGACGCTGTGCGGTTGCGCGGTCGGCTTCCGCGCCGTGGAGGACAAGTACGCGGCGGCGCTGAAGGTGCGCTTCCCGGTCGAGCAACTGGTCGAGCACCGCTGACCGCACTCGTGCGGTTGCGGCTGCTGGTCCTGCGCGGCACGTTGCGCGCATGCGCCCGCCGCTCCGCTCCGTCCACGCCGCCCTGCTCGCAGCCGCCGTCGTCACCGTCGCTTCGGCCTGCGGCGGCAAGCCGCCGGACGACGCCGCCGCGCTGGCTCGCGCACAGTCCTTCCAGCAAGCGCTGAAGCAGGAGCTGATGGCGGCGATGGCCGAAGGCGGGCCGGTGCGCGCCGTCGCGGTGTGCAGCGAACGGGCGCCAGCGCTCGCGCAGGCGGCGTCGACCGACGGCTACCGGCTGCGCCGCGTCGGCACGAAGACGCGCAGCATCACGAACTCGCCGAGCAAGGCGGACGGCGACGCGCTCGATCGCCTGCTCGCCGATGGGACGACGCCGTTCGTGCGGCTGGAGGGCGACGGCGACGCGCGCTGGCGCCACTACGTGCCGCTGCGCATCGACGCGCCGTGCCTGATGTGCCACGGCCCCAAGGCCGGGATGTCCAGCGAGCTGCAGCAGGCGCTGGCCGCGCGCTACCCGAAGGACGAAGCCTTCGACTACGCGCTCGGCGACCTGCGCGGCGCGATCGTCGTCGAGACGCTGCGCTGACGCCCACGGCGGCGCAGCCGCCGTGGGCGCGGATCGGCGGCGACCGCGGTGCCCGTAACGCCACCGCCACCGTGGCCATGCGGC
>JBEITC010000271.1:0-5598 GCA_040375075.1 Planctomycetota bacterium
CGGACGCAGCCCAGCGCATGCCGCGCGTGCGCGAACAGGAACTGGAACAGCCGGTCGTGGGGCGTGCGATGCGGGCTCACCCGTCGTAGGGGAACGACGGCCCGCGATTCGGTCGGATTCGGCGAGGGAATCCGCGCCGGCGGTCGCCGGCTTCGCCCCGACCGCGAATCCGCGCGCCGGCTCCTACCGCTCGATCTCGATCTCGAGCAGCGCGAGCCCGTGCGTCTTGCCTTGCGCGTCGGTCTTGAGGCTCTCGCTGCCGCCGCCGCCGAGCGAGTCGCGCAGCAGGAAGTTGAGCGCGAGCATGTTCGGCGCCTCGTAGCGCGTGACCTCGCCCTTGCAGATGGCGTGGAAGTGGCGCTTCACGCGTTCGACGGTGAGCTGCTGCTTGATGAGCTCGTAGTCGCGCGGGTTGGTGACGAAGACGCCGACGTTGCTGCCGTCGCCCTTGTCGCCGCTGCGGGCGAACGCGAACTCCTTGAGCTTGACCTTGGCCATCACGACTCCTCCACGCGCACGGTGGTCTTGACCTGCGTCTTGTCGAGCAGCGCCGGCCAGTAGCCGACGATGTCGGTCGCCTTGGGGCGGCCGCCGGCGAAGCCGGTGACGCCGGGCGGGCCGCTGGTGACCAGCGGCACGATCTCCATGCCGAAGCGGTCGACCTTGTCCTCGTCGGCGCACTTCACGCCCAGGCGCAGCACGACCTCGGGCGGTTCGCTCGCTTCGTTGATGCCCGCGTGGCACACGCCCGCGCCGACGATCTCGACCATCTTCTCGTGCTCGGCGAACGTGCAGCCATCGAGCGCGAGCCGGCCCCAGACGATGTCGGCGCACAGCTTGGCCTTGGCGACCGCATCGGGGCCGCTCACCGTCAGCTGGCCCGTCGTCTTGAAGCCGTTCTGGTAGCTGAGCGACACCTTGTACGTCGGCGTCGGCGGGCCGCCCTTGATGCCGGAAAGGCGCACGCGATCCGTGCCGACCTCCTCGATGACCGCCGACGTGAAGTCCGCCGTGCAGTCGGGGCCGAGGTACCGCTTGGGGTCGCCCATCTCGTAGAGCAGCTGCGAGATCACCGTGTTGCGATTGACGAGGCCGCCGGTGCCGTCGTGCTTGGTGACCACGAACGAGCCGTCGGGCGAGGCCTCGATCACCGGGTAGCCGATGCGCACGAAGTCCTTCACTTCGCGCCAGCCGGTGTAGTTGCCGCCGGTGCACTGCGCGCCGCACTCGGCGATGTGGCCGGCCATCGTGCCGGCGGCGAGCTTGTCGAAGTCCTGCGGACCCCAGCCGAACTCGTGGATCATCGGGCCGGCGACCAGCGCCGGGTCGGTGAGGCGACCGCCGATGACGATCTGCGCGCCGGCCTTCAGGCACTCGGCGACGGCGAACGCGCCGATGTAGACGTTGGCGCTGAGCAGGCGGTCCTGCACCGCCGACAGCGGCCGGCCGTCGTCCATGTTGACGAGGCCATGGCCGCCGGCGATCAGTTCGGGCACGCGCGTGAGCACGTCGTCGCCCTCGATGACGCCGACCTTGAGGCCCTTGATGCCCTTCTTGCGCGCGAGTTCGAGCACTGCCTGCAGGCACGCCTGCGGGTTCACGCCGCCGGCGTTGGCGATGACCTTGATGCCCTTCTGGTGGATCTCCGGCAGCGTGCGGTCGAGCATCGCCACGAAGTCGGTGGCGTAGCCGGCCTTCGGGTTCCGCCCCTTGAGCTTCTGCATGATGCTCATGGTGACCTCGGCCAGGTAGTCGAGGGCGAGGTAGTGCAGCGGGCCTTCGCGCACGAGGCGCACCGGCCCGAGGATCGAGTCGCCCCAGAAGCCTTGGCCGTAACCGATGAGGACCTTGTCGCGCATGCTGTGTCGGAGTGGCAGAAGGCGGAGACCATAGCCGCGCCGCTGCGCCGTTCGAACGGCGACCGCGTCCGCTGCGGCGAATCCGCACGAGGGCGACTTGCGCGCCGCGCGGAGGCGGACCACCATGCGCCGCCCGCGATCGCGGGACCGAACGCACCGCCGTGATCCGCCCAAGCCTCCGCGTCCTGCTCCTGTCCGTCCTGTTCCTCGCTGGCGTGGCCTTCCAGGCCGCCTGCAGCCCGACGCCGGATGCGCCGCCGGCCGCGACCGTCGCCGAGGACTCCGACTGCAACCTGTCGACGCCGCTCGTGCCCGGCATCCCGGGCAGCCCCGGCAATCTCGTCAAGTCGCAGCGCAATCCCAATGGCGACAGCGAACTCGCCCTGCTGATGCGCCAGTTCGTCGAGGACCTGCGCGACAACCGCACGCTGCTCGAGGCCGGCCAACCGGCGAAGAAGCTGTACCCGACGCACCGCACGATGCGCTGCGCCTGGCCGACCAAGCCCGACGAGCGCAACCCGGCGTACGACGGCCGCGCGCAGTCCTACCTCGCGTCGGTGCGCGCGTTCGATCACGAGCCGGGCAAGGCGACCTACAACCAGATCATCGCCGGCTGCGTCAACTGCCACTCGCAGTCGTGCGGCGGCCCGCTCGAGTTCATCGACAGCATGATCTGGCAGTGACGGCCGCGGCGGCGGGCGGCCGCCGTCACGCGCCCGTCGCAGGGCTCACATGCGCTCGGGCGCCGCGATGCCGAGCAGGCCGAGGCCCGTGGCCAGCAGCCTGCGCGCGCAGTCGACGAGCACGAGGCGCGCGTCGCGGACGCGCGGCTCCTGGCCGACGACGTAGTGGTCGCGCAGGTAGCTGTGGATCTCGCCGGCGAGCGCGATGGCGTGGCTGGTGACGCAGCTCGGCTCGCTCTGTTCGGCGGCGCGCTGCACCGCCGAGCCGAAGTCCATCATCGTCAGCAGCACACGCTCGGCGTCGGCGAGCACGGCGAAGTCGACCGCGTCGACCGAGGGCACCGGCGCGTCGGCCTTGCGCAGGATCGAGCTCAGCCGCGCGCAGGCGTACTGCACGTACGGCCCCGTCTCGCCCTCGAAGTTCAGCATCGTCTCCCAGTCGAACTTCACGTCCTTGATGCGCGAGTTCTTCAGGTCGTTGAACACGATCGCCGACACGCCGACCTGCTCGGCGACCTGGTCGGCGTCGGGCAGGTCCGGGTTCTTCTGGCGGATGACCTCGCGCACCTTGGCGACGGCCTCGTCGAGGATCTCGTCGAGGAACACCGCGTTGCCGGCGCGCGACGCGAACTTCTCCCACTTGCCGTCCTCGGTGCGGCTGAGCACGAGGCCGAACGGCACGTGCTCGACCGCCTTCGCGACCGGCTCCTTCATCCTGGTCAGCACGCCCTTGAGCTGGTCGAAGTGCAGCTTCTGCTCGGCGCCGACGACGTAGAGGATGCGGGTGGGGTGGTACGCGCTCTCGCGGAAGAACACCGCCGCGAGGTCGCGCGTGTGATAGAGCGTCGTGCCGTCGCGCTTGCGCAGGATGCACGGCTCCTTGATGCCGAGCTCCTTCAGCCACACGACCTCGGCGCCGTCGCTCTCCTCGAGCACGCCGGCGGCGGTGACGCGCTGCATCGCGCCCGCCATCTTGTCCTCGAAGAACGACTCGCCGGTGACGTGGTCGAAGGTCACGCCCAAGCGCCCGTACGGGCCCTGGAAAGCCTTGAGCGACTCGTCGCGCAGCAGTTGCCACATGCGCCGCTCGGCGTTGTCCTCGCCGCTCTCGAGCGCCTGGAAGTGCTTCGCCGCCGCCTCGTCGAGCGCCGGGTCATCCTTCGCTTCGCGGCTGTAGCGCTTGTACAGCTCGAACATGTAGCGCATCGGCGACGCGTGCAGCTCCTGCTCGCTGCCCCAGCGCATGTACGCCGTCATCATCTTGGCGAACGGCATGCCCCAGTCGCCGAGGTGGTTGATGCCGTGCACGGTCGCGCCGAGGTGCCGCCAGATGCGGCACAGGGCGTTGCCGATCACCGTGCTGCGCATGTGCCCGATGTGGAAGGGCTTGGCGATGTTCGGCGAGCTGAAGTCGATGCACACGACCTCGCCGCCCTTCGGCGCCGGGCCGTACGGCGAAGCGCCGCGCTGGATCGCGCCGAGCACGTCGCGCGCGAGCGCCGTGCGCTGGAAGCGGAAGTTGACGAACGGGCCGGCGGCGGCGGCCGACTCGACCACGGCGTCGCCAGCGAACGCGGCGGCCAACTCCGTGGCGAGCGCCGGCGGCGCCTTGCCGACGGCCTTCGCCAGCTGGAACGCGCCGAACGCGACGTCGCCGTGGTCGCGGTTCTTCGGCGGATCGAGCCGCAGCAGCGGCTCGGCGGTGGCGGCGTCGATGCCAAGGCTCGTGCAGGTGGCGAGCAGACGGGCGCGGAGATGGTCGTGGAGGGCGCTCACGGGGGCGCGGAGGATAGCGGCGCGATCGGCGCCGCCCTAGGAGCCTGCGTCACGGAAGGCCACTCCGCCCGGCACGCGTCTGCGCGGCCGGGAGCGCGCCGCCGATCCTCGCGAAGCCACCGCTTCGCCTGCGGTCGAAGGCGTCGCCCCGACCGCGCGCACGTCGGCGCGCAGGCGATGCCCGGGGAAGCGATTGTTGCACCTGCCATCGCTGGCGTCGTCCGTGCCTTGCGTCCACGCGCCCATCCTGGTCGCGCGCCGCGGCGCCGTCGCCAGCTGCCTGCGACTTGCCGCCGTCGCCGCACCGGCGATGATCGCGCGCCGCCATGCGCACGCTGACCGCCGCCGATGTCGATGCCTACCGCCGCGACGGTTTCCTCGTGCTGCCCGGCTTCGTGCCGGCCGAACGGTGCGCGGCGCTGCGCGCGCACGCGTTGGCGCTCGCCGAGCGGCTGGTCGCCGATTGCCCGAGCCCGACGGTGTTCACCGCCGACGGCACGGCGAGGCACGCCGCCGACGCGTGGTTCCTCGGCAGCGGCGACTCGATGCGCTGCTTCTACGAACAGGAAGCCTTCGGCGTGGACGGCGCGCTGCGCGGGCCCGCGCACCTGTCGCTGAACAAGCTCGGCCACGCGATGCACGACCGCGACGCAGCGTTCGCGGCGTTCTCGCGCACGCCGGAGCTCGCCGCCGTGGCCGCCGCCATCGGCATGCGGGACCCGCGGCTGCTGCAGTCGATGTACCTGTTCAAGCATCCCGGCATCGGCGGTGAAGTGAACTGCCACGTCGACCACACGTACCTGTGGACCGAGCCGCGCAGCGTCGTCGGCTTCTGGTTCGCGATCGACGACGCGACGACGGGCAACGGCTGCATGTGGGCGCTGCCCGGCGGCCATCGCCTGCCGGTGCGCGAGCGCTCGCGCCTCGCCGCGGATCGCAGCCGTACGGTGCTCGACGTCCTCGACGCGCCGCCGTACCCGACCGAGGGCTTCGTGCCGCTCGAAGCCCCGCGCGGCACGCTCGTGCTGCTCGACGGCGCGCTGCCGCACCGCTCCGGGCCCAATCGCAGCGCCATGCCGCGCCACGCCTACACGCTGCACGCGATCGAAGGCGGCGCGCGCTACCTGCCCGACAACTGGTTGCAGCGCGACGTCGCGTCGCTGCGGGGCTTCCGGTCGTGAGCGGCGCGCGCCGCGGCGGGATCGCGCTCGCGGCGGCGGCCCTCGCCGCGGCCGCGTCGGTCGGCGCCCCCAACGGAAGAGCACACCTCTGAACTCCAC